>JBFFCR010000355.1:0-4571 GCA_041559855.1 Anaerolineae bacterium
AAGCTTGATCTCGGTGCCGGCGTACTTGGCGTACAGCACCCGGTCCCCCTCGGCTACTTCCATGGGGATCCGTTTCCCCTCGTCGTCCTTGCGCCCCGGCCCGGCGGCTACCACCCGGCCCTCCTGGGGCTTTTCCTTGGCCGTCTCTGGCACATAGATGCCACTGGCGGTCACTTCATCCCGCTCGATCGGTTCCACCACGAGGCGGTCTGCCAACGGCTTTAGCTTCAGACTCATCTTACCTTCCTCCTATCTAAAGTTGTTCAGAATCTTCAAGTGCCACTCCGGGTGTCACGAGCACTGCGTTAGCACTCACCGTACCAGAGTGCTAACGCAAGGGTCAGTATACCCCACCCCCTGAGAATGCGCAAATTCCGAGGAGGCGTTGGATCAGCGTAACCCGCCCTGCCCGCGCCCCCGCCTACTGCGGCTGCTCGGTCAGGGTCACCGGGATGCTCAGCTCCTGCCCATCACGCCATACATTGACCTGGACGGTCTGCCCCACTGCCGTGCGTGTGTCGAGGAAGCGCAGCAGATCCCGCGCGGTGACAACCGGCTCGCCGTCGATGGCGGTCAGAATATCCCCGCCGATCAAGAGGATCGTACGGCCCAGGCGCACCTGCTCCTGCCCGCCCCGCAGGCCGGCTGCGGCTGACGGGCTATCAGGTGCGACCTCCAGGAGCAACAAGCCCTCCTCGACGGGCACGTCCATGCCTACCTCGCGAAGAATACGCGCGCGATCAGTATTCAGGTCCCACACATAGCTGAGGCCCATCCAGGGATGCGGGAAGTAGCCGCGCGCGATCAATTCGGGCACGACGCGCCGCACCGTATCCACCGGCACGGCAAAGCCGATCCCGGCCGAGGCCTGGCTGGGACTAAAGATGGCGGTATTCACCCCGATGACCTGGCCCGACAGATCCAGTAGCGGTCCGCCCGAGTTGCCGGGGTTGATTGCCGCATCGGTCTGGATGATCTCTCCAATGAAACGCTCATCGGGGCTCTCGATCACGCGCCCCAGCGCGCTCACGACGCCCACGGTCAGGGTGCGCTCGAAACCAAAGGGATTGCCGATGGCAACCACGAACTGGCCCACCTGCAAATTGTCCGACCGGCCCAGGGGAATGGGATGCAGCAGCTCGGGCAGGGCATCTACCCTGAGCACTGCCAGGTCATTGGAAGGATCGGCTCCCACCACCTCAGCCGTTACCGTCGTCTCGTCAGGCAGCGTGACGAGTAGTTCGGTGGCATCCTCGATGACGTGATAATTGGTGATGATGTGCCCTTCCTTGTCATAGACGATTCCCGAGCCGCTGCCCTCCTGCGGCACGGGGCGCATAAAAAAGTCGTAGCCGTAGCTGCGATTGGTGATATTGACCACACCCAAGCCCATGTTTTCATAGACCGCGATGATCTCCTGTTCCAGTGAGAACAGGCCCTCGACCACAGCCGGAGATTCCTGCGGTGCTAACGCCGGCGCGATCGTGGGCGCAGGCATTGTGGGTGTGGGCACTGCAGTCGGAGAGGGGTCAACCAACTCGGAGAGCGCGCTCGGCAGCCCACACCCGAGCAGGACAAAGGCCAACACGAGTGTTACGAGCCAGAGTTTCGCTTTCCTGCCTACCATATCTGCCTCTCGATCCCGGTCAGGCGTTTTTCGCTGCAGTCGCCGCTTCTACCAACTGCTGGATGCGCGGGATCATGATCGTGGGATTGGGGTGCAGTCCCTCCACCAGCAGCAGGTTGTCGAAGAGCTGCTCGATGGAGAGATCGATCAGATCCTCCTCCGGAGCCTCTGAAACCAGGTGAGCCAGGTTCACGATGATCGGATGGCTGCGGTTGATCTCGAGGATGCGCTTGGGCATCTCGAACTCCTGGCCCAGCATCCTATAGACGCGCGACATCTCGCGATCGGGGGCGTTGTCGGGCGAGACCAGCCGGCAAGGGCTGTCCCGCAACACTTTTGACTCGCGCACCTCCACGACCCGTTCGCCCAGCACCTGCACAAAACGACCCACGAGCCGGTTGAAAGCGGGGTCTGGCAACCTGTCGCTGGCTTCCTGTTCGGCCTCTTTCTCCTGCGGCAGCTCTAATCCGGCGTTGTCCACGTTCTTGAAAGGCTTGCCGTCGTACTCGGTCAGTGCGATTGCCAGGAAGCTATCGATGGGGTCCACCAGGTACAGCACCTCGATGTCGCGGGCCTTGAAATAGTCCAGGTGCGGGCTTGTAGCGACTGACTCGAGATCGTCGCCCAGCACGTAGTAGATGGCAGATTGCTGCTCGCCCATCCGCTCCACGTACTGGGATAAGGAGACCAGGTCGCCACCGGTGCGAGATGAATGGAATCGCAGCAAGGGCAACAGGTCGTCGTTCGCCGCACGGTCAGTCGGCGAGATGCCGGCCACGCCCTCTTTGATGAACGGGCCGAATTCGTTCCAGAAGGAAGCATAGGCCTCGGGATCTGACTCGGAAAGCGCATCTAGCTCTTTGAGCAACTTGCGGACCAGAGCCTTCTGGATGTGGCGCACGGTGGGACTGCTCTGAACCACCTCGCGGGAGATGTTCAGGGGGAGGTCCTCCGACTCTACCACGCCTTCGACAAAACGGAGATAACCAGGCAGGAGGTCCTTGTTGTACTCCTGGATCATGACGTTGTGGACATAGAGCTTCAGGCCGTGGTCGATGCGCGGGCTGAGGAACCCTCGTTCGCGATGGGCTGGGATGTAGAGCAGGCTGCGCAGGTTGACGGGCGCATCGGTCACCAGGTGGGTGTGGAGCAATGGCTTCTCCACGTCCAGGGTGAGGTGCCTGTAAAAGTCCTCATACTGCTCCGCGGTCGTTTCGCGGGGAGACTGGCGCCAGATGGCTGTCTTTTGGTTGGCGGCGCTTTCGCTATCTCCCACATAGATGGGGAAGGCGATATAGTCGGAATGCTTGCGGACGATCTGTTCCAGGCGCCAGGTGGCTGCGAACTCGGCCGCATCCTCCTTTAGCTTGATCTCGATACGCGTTCCTCGTCCGGCCTTCTCCGCCGAACCCAACTGGTAGCTTGTGCCCCCGTCGGATATCCACTCGACCGTTTCCGCGCCGGGCTGGTAGGAACGGCTGACCACACGCACTCGCTCGGCGACCATAAACACAGAGTAAAAGCCCACGCCGAATTGGCCGATCAGCTCTACCGAGGGTCGCTGCGCCGTTTCGAGTTGCTTCAGAAAGGCTGCCGCCCCAGAATGGGCGATGGTGCCCAGGTCCTGGGCGATCTCGTCCCGGGTCATGCCGATGCCCGTGTCAGAGATGGTGAGGGTCCCGGCATCTTGATCTGCCTCGATCCAGATCGCCAGTTCCGCGTCCGGATCCAGCACGTCACGGTTGGTGAGCATCTCGAACTGGATGCGGTTCAACGCGTCAGAGGCGTTGGACAGCAACTCGCGCAAGAATATCTCCCGTTCCGTATAAAGTGAATGAACCAGGATGTTGAGTAGCTGCTGTATCTCGGCTTTGAATTCGAAGGCTTGTGCGGCCGCCGTCTGTGCGGCCCCAGATTCCTTGCTCATTGGTCGATCCTCATATGCTCGTATCGCTGTTATAGTCGGGCTCGTGCCCAGCTCAAGACCGGACAGGTCCCCGACGCCCTCCTGTGCCGGCAATCGCAGGCGGGCTACGGCCTGTGATCTGTGCCGCTATTCTTCTTCCAACTTGCGCAGTTCCTCAAACAACTCCCGCTGCTTGGGTGTCAACCGCTTGGGTAGGCGCACTTCAACCTTGGCATAGATGTCGCCGTGCTGGGTTGGCTTGCGCAAGTGGGGCATTCCTTTGCCGCGCAGCCGGAAGGTGCGCCCGCTCTGCGTGCCCTCCGGGACGGTGAGCACGACGTCACCTGTCAGCGTCGGCACTCGCACCTCACCGCCCAGCACCAGCGTGTACAGATCGGCCGACACAGTGGTGTGGAGGTCGTTGCCCTTGCGTTCGAATCGCGGATCGGGCGTGACCTCCACGACGAGGTGCAAGTCGCCCGCCTGTCCGCCTGCCACGCCCTGCCCACCGTGACCGGTCATCCGCACACGGGTGCCGGTCTTGGACCCGGCAGGGATCTTGACCTCGAACCTCTGCCCATCCTTTTGCAGGATGCGCGTCGTGCCGTGGTAGGCTTCCAGGAGGGTGATCTGCACCGGCTGCTCATAGTTCTGGCCCCGCTGCGACCGGACTTGTTGCTGGAAACCGCCCGCGCCGGGGCCGGCGCCCATACCGCCAAAGACCTGGCTGAAAAAGTCAGAGAAGATGCCGCTGCCGCCAAAGAGGTCCTGCAGATCCTCGGGCGTGGCATAGCGCACGTTTCCACGCTGCCCGGGACGGGCCGTCGTCCAACGCCCCCAATCATAGTCCCCTGACTGGCCCCCTGCTTGCTGCCAGCGTTGCCAGTCAGCCCCCAACTGGTCGTACTTGCTGCGCTTTTCCTTGTCAGAGAGAACCTCGTGAGCCTCGTTGATCTCTTTGAAGCGCTCTTCCGCTTTGGCGTCGCCCGGATTCACATCGGGGTGGTACTTGCGGGCCAGACGGCGATACGCGCTCCG
>JBFFCR010000356.1:0-4559 GCA_041559855.1 Anaerolineae bacterium
AGTCCTCGGCGACCGGCACAACATGGCCTTCATGAGCACGGTGATCACTTACGGGCGCGGGCAGGGGTTGGTGGTCTCGACCGGTATGGATACCGAGATCGGCCAGATTGCCGAGATGATCCAGTCGTACGAGGAAGAGCCCACTCCACTCCAGATCAAGCTGGACCAGCTAGGCAAGACGTTGGGCATCATCACCCTGGTCATCTGCGGCCTGGTTGGAGTGCTCGGCGTGGTACGCGACACGCAGCTCGGGATCCTGTTCAGCCAGGGACCTGGGGCGTACTTTGGCCTAGAGGAGACTGCTCCCAAACTGATCGAGATGTTCATGGTAGCCGTGAGCTTGGCCATCGCCGCCGTACCCGAGGGGCTGCCGGCAGTGGTAACCATCGCCCTCGCCCTGGGCATGCAGGAAATGGTGCGGCGCCATGCCTTAATCCGCAAGCTGCCCGCGGTAGAGACACTGGGCTCAGCTACCACCGTGTGCTCCGACAAGACCGGCACCCTGACCCAGAACGAGATGATGGCAGTCCAGATGTACGTAGACCGCAGCCTGCTGACCATCACCGGCGAGGGATACAGACCGGACGGGGAGTTCCTCGACAGCGGTGAATCCGTGGGACTTGAGGGCTATCCCGGCATGCGTCTGCTGCTGCGGGCCGGGTTGCTGTGCAACGACTCGCGCTTGGAAAAGATCGACGAGAACGGCCAGGGCCACTGGCGAATCGCCGGCGACCCCACGGAGGGGGCCTTTGTAGTAGCAGCTGCCAAGGCGGGGTACTTTCAAGACGACCTGAGAGCCGAGTACCCGCGCATCGCCGAGATCCCTTTTGACTCGGACCGCAAGCGTATGACCACCTTTCACCCTGACCCACGGTACGGCGACTATGTGGCCTATATGAAAGGCGCTCCCGATGTGGTTCTGGGCCTCTGCAACGAAGTGCTGGAGGATGGGGTAAGGCGCGCGCTGACGAAGGAGCGTCGTCGCAACATCCTGGAGGAAAACGAGTCGCTGGCAGCCAATGCTTTGCGCGTCCTGGGAGTGGCCTTTCGCCCGCTCAAGGAGGTGCCCGACAACCCTCAACCCGAAGACTCGGAGGCTGGCTTTACCTTTGTCGGATTGCTGGGCATGATCGACCCTGCACGCCCCGAGGTGGCGCACGCCATCGCTATCGCCAGACACGCCAGCATTGACACGGTGATGATCACCGGTGACTATCTCAAGACAGCCATAGCCATTGGCAAGGAGATCGGCCTGTTGCGGGAGGGCGATCGGACGTTGACCGGTGCCCAACTGGACCAGATGGAGGATGACGAATTCGAGCAGATCGTCGACGATGTGGCTCTGTATGCCCGTGTGTCGCCCCAGCACAAGGTCAAGATAGTGGACGGGCTCAAGGGCCGGGGACATATCGTCGCCATGACTGGAGACGGGGTCAACGATGCCCCGGCTCTAAAGCGCTCCAATATCGGCGTGGCCATGGGCATCACCGGCACCGACGTCTCCAAAGAGACGGCCGACATGGTGCTCACCGACGACAACTATGCCAGCATCGTCTCGGCCATCGAGCAGGGCCGGATTATCTATTCGAACATCCGCAAGTTTGTCTACTATCTACTATCCTGCAACATGGCCGAGATCACCATCCTCCTGGTGGCCATGATCGCCGGAACGCCACTGCCTCTCATCCCTATCCAGCTCTTGGTGCTTAACCTGATCACCGACGGGCTGCCCGCCCTGGCGCTGGGCCTTGAGAAGGGCGACCCGGACATCATGGACCAACCGCCCAGGCCCGTCAGGGAGCCGATCATCAACCGCGAGATGATCATCGGGATAGCCGTGCAGACCGTAGCTATCTCGGCGGCCGTACTGATCGCCTTCTCGATTGGGCTAAAGGCTGGCGAAGCGCATGGCCGGACGATGGCTTTTGCCACGCTGTCGATCTCAGAGCTATTGCGCGCCTATACCTCGCGCTCTGAGCGCTATTCGCTGTGGGCCATCGGGGTCTTTACCAACAAGTGGATGCAGTGGGCAGTGTTGAGCTCCCTGGTGCTCCTGCTAGCCATCATATATGTCCCCATCCTCGATCCGATTTTCGGCACCACCTTCCTGACGGGCCAGGACTGGCTGGTGATGCTGCCCCTGATCCTGATGCCCTCGGTGGCGGCGGAGATCAACAAGCTGGTGCTGCGCAAGCTAAGCGAACAGCGACAGAGAGTGCGGGCAGCTACCTGAGCGAGAGGCTGCCCGAAAAGTACCGCCTGAGAGCGTCCAGCGCCCTCAGGCTCTCTGAATCCGTGATTCTTTGCGCCGCCCTGTGGCCCGGCCCTCGTGATGCTCAGCCGGGCGAGGGTCTACGCCTCGAGCACCAGCTTCCTTCTGGCGCAGGCCAGGATATCCGCGTGGTCAAAGGCCAACGGCGGGGGTGCAAGCAGATCAAACCATGCCGCCTCGGCGGCGTCGTCGCCGGCCTCGGGCTGCAAGGACCGGGCAGCCTGCCCGTCCAAGAGCGCCAGGTACGCCACGCTGACGGTCCAGCCCCGTGGATCGCGGCCCGGATCGCCAAAGGTGTGAAGCTGGTCCAGGTGCGCGGGCCTCACCCCAGTCTCCTCCCACAGCTCGCGCCGGGCGGCGTCCTCCAGGGGCTCGTGAGGATCCACGAACCCGCCGGGCAGTGCCCAGCGACCCTCAAACGGCGGATTCTTGCGCCTGATCAGCAGCACATTGTGCTGCCCTCCGACAAGCGCGACCACCACTATATCGACGGTTAGTGAGGGCCGTTCATGGCGCCCGGAATCAGGCACAGTTCACCCCCTCTCGCGCTTCAATCAGGTACTTCCTGGCCAGGTAGCTCAAGCTCTCTCCTCTATCGAGCCGGGCTTGAAGCCTGAACAACTGCTCCGCGTGCGTTGCCACCGAGAAACCAGGCACAAGCCAGGGAACAGCCTTGAGGTAGTATACAATCGCGCCGACATCGGTAAAGGACAACCGGCCTGACCAGTCTTGTGCGTCGATGATGGTCAGCCCTGCCGCCTGCAATCTCGGCACATAGGTTTCCGGGGTCGCGTCTGGCCATTGCGGCTCGGCGCCAAACGCCGCCAGCAGATCGTGTGCCCAAGACCCATGAATCTGCTGGGTCAGGAAAGAACCACCCGGAGCAAGAATGCGAGCCACTTCCCTGGCATTGAAGCCGGAATGACGGTTCAGCACCAGGTCAAACCCAGCACCGGCGAAAGGCATTGAGCCATCGTCGCTAAGTGGAACATCCACGACCTGAACCCCAAAGGGAGCCAGGCGCTCGTGGGCCAGCCTGACGTTGGGCGGATAGTCCTCCGTGACCACCACCCTCTTGGGCCAGTGTTCTTGCAGTTTCAGCAGCCGCTCGCCGCCGCCCGTGCCCATGTCGAGCACCGAAGAAGCTTGGCGCATCAGCGCCGCAGCCCGCCCCAAATAGGACCAGGGAGGCTGCTCCTCGATCATCCGGCCTTCCAGGTAGCCAAAGTCCCAGCCATGGAAGGGCTGTTGCTCCTCACGCTCCCACGCGTCAACCAGGGTGCTTTGATGCACGTGCTACCCACCTCCCCCGGATAGGCGTCAGTGACTAAAGATCACATAATACCAGTTTGCATCCACTCGCCTGACGACGGTCCACTGATCCGGGCTGAGATAGCGAAGCTCACGGAATTGCTCAGTGGTTGGTGGACGACCGTTCTCCACATACATGTAGCCCGCGAACTCCCCAAACATCGCGTTTGAAGTGAAAAAGATTACTGCCAGTCCCCCGTCGCCTTCCTCAATCGCAATCTGCTTCTTGCAGGGCATCAGGTACTCGTGAGCGGCATCTACATCTGCCAGTTGCCTGCTATCCGCTTCTATGCGGCCTTGCCGCACCAGCTCGACGACTTCCAGATAGCCCTGCCGTTTCAGGACGAGTTCGAGCGACTCGCGCCAGCGCCAGATAGCTGGCACCAAGGCATAGGCCGCAATCGTCGTAGTGCACAGAACCGCCAGCAAGGTGCCCTTTCGCCCCGAACGAGCCCCATGGACAATCCCGGTTAGAGCCAGTGCCAGACCAACGATACAGGCAATAAGATAGGCCGGATACACAAGAAGGTTTTCGCAGCGCAGTCCGAGCTCCAAGGCAAGAGCCCCGAGAACAAGGACGTTGGGGGCTGCCAGTAGAAAGGCGCGCTTCTTCATCCCGTTTCTCCCGCAGAGCCAGCCATCTCTTTGCAGGCCAGCAGCACCTCCGCCACACCACACGCCCGGGCGAGGTCGCCTGCGCTAGTCTCCGGTCCGCTTCCGGGCCAGCACCAGCGTTAGACTCGTCCCGACACCACCCGTGTTCCACGCTGCTGGCAAACCGATCTCTGCATCGCCAAACCCGTTTTCGGCCAACAGGGATCGGTATTCCTCCTCGGTGTAAGCTTGCATGCTTGACGAATGGCGCGTCACCTCCCCCGTCGCGGCATCGACGATATAGTAGCGCTCGATGGCCACGTTGGCCTCAGCATCCCAAAAGTTTTCCTGCAGGCATAGGTGCGGCTTCTCGGAAAACAGA
>JBFFCR010000357.1:0-4550 GCA_041559855.1 Anaerolineae bacterium
CTGACGGTCTATTTGGAGACGGAGACCTCCATCGGCGAGAAGGTAACCCTGACCATCCAACGCGGCGACGAAGAGCTGGTCATTCCGGTGACGTTGGAGGAAGAACCCAGGGGGTAGGTGTGATTGTCGCTACGCCGGGGCGGGCGGTGGTGTAGCACAAAGAATGAACTAAAGCACTCAGCCGTGTGGCACCTGCCTTTGGGACGGCCCCAAAAGCAGGTGCTCTGTTATGACTCTGATAAGGAGCGGAGCAAAATGTCTCGCCCGTGGTGCGGTGGAGATTCCTCACTCCGCTGCGCTGCGTTCGGAATGGTGGGTCATCGCTTGTCCTCTGGCGATCTTGAACGATACCACTGAGAACCACCTCGTCCCACCTCTGAAGGATCTGTTTGCCGCGAGCCAGCTTTTGGAGTACAATAGCCGGGCAGGTCGATCGGCAGTCAGTGTGTGAGGGAGTAGAGATGCTGATTACCAACGGCACCCTGGTCACGATGGAGACCCCCAACCGGATGATTAGCGGCGGCGCGCTATACCTGGAGGGAGGGCGGATCGCTGACCTGGGTCTCAACGCCGAGCTGGAGGCGGCCTATCCAGGGGCCGAGCGACTGGACGCAGCGGGCCGTCTGGTGATGCCCGGGCTCATCTGCGCGCACACCCATTTCTACGGCGCGTTTGCCAGGGGTATGGCGTTGGGGGGCGAGCCGGCGGCCAATTTCCCCGGGATCCTGGAGAAGTTATGGTGGAGGCTCGACAAAGCCCTTTGGCCCGACGACGTGCGGGCCAGCGCGCTGGTGTGCTTGGTTGACGCCATCCGGCACGGCACGACAACGCTCATTGACCACCATGCCAGCCAGAGGCACATCACCGGCAGCCTGGATCAGATCTCTCACGCGGTGGAACAGGCTGGGGTGCGGGCCTGCCTCTGCTACGAGGTCAGCGACCGGGACGGGGAATCGGCGGCGCGGGCAGGTATCACCGAGAATGCCCGCTTCATCCGCAGGATCCAGGGGCGCCAGCGGGAGGGCGACCACCGGCTCAGCGCTACCTTTGGCCTGCATGCCTCGTTCACCCTGTCGGAGGGCACGCTGCGCGCCTGCGCCGACCTGGGCCGGCAGATGGGCACCGGTTTTCACCTACACGTGGCTGAGGACAAGGCCGACCAGCGCGAGACGTTGCGCAGGAGCGGCCTGCGCGTGGTGGAGCGCCTGCAGAAGGCCGGCATCTTGGGGCCGCGGACCATCGCCGCTCACTGCGTGCAGGTAGACCGCATCGAGACCGAGATCCTGCTGGACAGCGGGACGATGGTGGTGCACAATGCCCGCTCCAACATGAACAACGCCGTAGGCACGGCTGACCTGCCGTGGATGCTCAAGATCGGGATTCCGGTGGGGCTGGGCAACGACGGCTTTTCGAACAACATGTTTGCCGAGATGGCGGTGGCCTACCTGGTCCAGAAGCAGGCCCGGGGCGACCCGCGTGCCCTGCCAGCCGATCAGGTGGTGCAGATGGCGTGGGATCACAATGCGCGGATCGCGCAAGCCCTCTTCCCTGGGCTGGGACCCCACTTTGGCCAGTTGGCCAAGGGTGCGCCCGCCGACCTGATCCTGGTGGACTATGATTCACCGACACCGCTAACTGCCGACAACCTGCCATGGCACGCTATTTTTGGCATGGACGGCACGGGGGTGGACACGACCATCGTGGATGGGCAGGTGTTGATGCGCCACAGGCAGTTGCTGACACTGGACGAGGGCGAGATCATGGCCGGGGCACGCGAGCTGGCGACCAAGCTCTGGCAGAGGGTCTGAGGGCAGCAGAAAACCGACGCGAAAGGGTATAGACATAGTGCAACAGTCGAAGGAACGCATCGTCGTGCGGAAGAACCGTGTGCGGGCCTTTTGGGCCCTGGTGATTGTGCTGTTCTTTGTGCCAGCCAGCGGCGTGCTGGTGTATCTGGGGGTGCAACCGGGCCGCGAAGATATCAGCTGGGCCATCGTCGCGTTCGGCGCGCTGGGCATCGTGGCCTTTGCGTGGGGCGCCGTGATGATTGTGCGCACCATGCGCGCCCCCTGGCGGCTTGAGCTGGATCGCGCCGGGCTGGTGCTGTACACGCCTGGGTATGATCTGGAGGTGCCCTGGGACAGCATCGCCGGGATCGCGGTGGACAGCGTTGGCCGGAAGGATGGCTGCGTGCTCGTACTTGAGGACGCGGCAGCGGTGGCGCAAAAGGCTCGTTTTCATAGGGGGAGCACAAGTCGCGGTGCTGTCATGAATGCGCGCACGATGCAGGCGCGGATGGCGCGGAATTTCAAAGAGTTCGGCTACCACCTTGGCATCCCGGGATACCTTCTGGAGATGGACGCCGAGGAACTTGCCGAGCTGTTGGCCCGGGGTCGAATGGACAGGCTCTGGGAGGAGGAGGCGCTGCCATGATCCAACGCTGGAAGCGGCTGGGGGGACCGGTCAAGATCGGGCTGGTGTTGGGCTTGGTTGGCGCTCTCCTGACCGTGATCGGACTTCTGATGGGGAACCTGGCCCCGCTGACCGCGCGCTCGCTGGTGCTGGGTGTGCTGCTGGGCGGCGGGTCGTGGGGTGTGGTCAGTTGGGCGATCGCCGCGGTGGCTGCCGAGGCGCTTGCGGAGGAGGAGTAGCCCGCGGCCACACCTCCCCAGCCCGATGCCCACGCCGGGCAGGAAGAAAGCACCTTCGAGGTGCAGGCCTGCGGCCGGCCCCTCGCGGCTTGGGTGTGGCGCCAGGGAACGCCGACGACATCGGTGGCTGAACGATGCCAATCCTCGCTTTTGTCGCCAACAAGCAGAACCTGAATAGCATTGCAGCCCTGACCGGCGCGCTGGAGGCCGATGCGCGCACCCGGTCGCTGGCACTGCGGTTCGTGTGGCAGGACGACCGGCTGCTGGGGCGGTTGCGCGCTCTGGAGCAGGGCGTCGACCGCCTGGTGGTTGCGCTGTCGTTTGCGACGGCGAGCCTGCCCACCGCGGCGGCCTTGATGGCCGATCTGAGGAGGCTGGCACCCGCTGCCTTTGTGGTTGCCGGCGGGCCCCATCCCTCCGCCCGAGCGGGGGATGTGCTGCGGCTGGGCGCCGATGCCGTGGTCGTCGGCGAGGGGGAAGAGTCGCTGCCGGCGCTTCTGGAGCGGGTGCTGGCAGGGGAATCTCCGGTGGGGTTGCCGGGCGTTGCCACGCTGACAGGTGACGGGGAGGTCTCACATGGTCCCCGCCCTTCCCCGGTCGACCTGGATGACTATCCGCCGATAGGGGTGGATCACCGCCGCTTTGGCCCCATCGAGATCACGCGAGGCTGTCCCTGCGCCTGCGCCTTTTGCCAGACATCGTTCCTGTTTGGGGGCAGGATGCGCCATCGTTCGGTGGAGCAGGTTGGGGCCTGGATTCGGCGAGCCATGGAGCAGGGCTACCGCTATGCCCGCTTTGTGACGCCGAACGCCTTTGCCTACCAGTCGGAGGATAACGGGCGCAGTGTGAACCTGGACGCCATCGAACACCTGCTGCGGGAGGTGTCAGCCCTGATGGGCAGGGATCTGGTCTACTTTGGCACCTTTCCTTCGGAGGTGGGGCCGGAGACGGTGACGCCAGAGGCCGTGGCCCTGGTGCGGCGCTATTGCGGCAACGACAATCTGATCGTCGGCGCCCAGACCGGATCGGACCGGCTGCTGCGGGCGCTGCACCGCAACCATACCGTCGCCGATGCGTACCGGGCCGCGGAGACGATCGTCGCCGGTGGGCTGAGGCCGGTGGTGGACCTGATCTTTGGCCTGCCGGGGGAGGAAGCCCAGGACGTAGCTGCGACGCTGCGGCTGATGGAAGACCTGGTGGAGATGGGGGCGGTGCTGCACACGCACACTTTCATGCCGCTGCCCGGCACGCCGCTGGAGGACGCGCCGCCGGGTGAGGTGGACCCGGCGCTGCACCCGCTGTTGGATCGCCTTGCCAGCCAGGGCCACCAGATCGGCCAGTGGAGGAAGCAGGAGGAGATAGCCAGGCGGACCGTGTCCGGCGGGGAATAGCAAGAGGAACTGTCCCAAAAGCCAAGCTCTGCCACGTTAAACGAGGTGAAACACCCCGTTTCTGTTCTCCGTAGATGTAGTCGGAGATCTCTCAGTCGCTGCGCTCCTTCGAGATGACACCTCTGGACCAGCCCTTTGCTGTTTCTCGGCAGTATCGGTCAGGCTAGTGGCTGTAGTCGAGCACGACAATCTGGGTTTCGCTGGGCAGCGAGGACTTGGTGACTTTGAGCTCTGGCTGGGCGGGCATGGGCGATAGCCCCATCTCTTTCAGGAACTTGTCGACCGTCTGCAAGTTGGCCTTTTCGACCTTTGTCTTGTAGTGCATGGGCACTACGATCAGTGGCTCGATGAGGCTGATCACTTCGCTGGCTTTTGAGGGGTCGATGGTGTGCAAGCCACCCACCGGGATGAGCAGCACGTCCACCGAGCTGAGGGCCTCCACCTGGGATTGGGTGGGCACGTGGCCCAAGTCACCCAGATGGCAGATGGTCACGCCGTCGAACTCGAA
>JBFFCR010000358.1:0-4545 GCA_041559855.1 Anaerolineae bacterium
ACTGGTCTCAGGTCGCCCTGGCTGTGCAGCTTATTGCGGTCGGGTTCGTGATCCTTTGAAGCGGCCTGAGCGTATGGAGCATGTCGTCGAATAGGTATTTTTCGGGCACGGTCCGCATCCAAAAGGAGCGCGAACACGCGGTCGCCTCTGGCGGGCCGTACGCTCTGGTGCGGCACCCTGGCTACCTGGCATGGTGCCTCTCTGCTCCGGCGATCCCGCTCATGTTGGGATCGCTGTGGGGGTTGATCCCTGCCCTGATGGGCGTATGCGCGCTGGTGATACGCACCGGTCTCGAGGACCGGACCCTGCAGGCAGAGTTGCCAGGCTATCAGGACTATGCGCGGCGCGTGCGCTACCGGCTGCTTCCCGGCGTCTGGTAGGGCTGATACAGCGGGGCTGCTGTCCCGCTCCCTCTTGCTCTTACTAATCCTACTGCTTTGACAGTTGATATCCTCGCTCTGCACCCGGCGGCTGGCTGTGACCATCCACTAAGGCGTGCCGCGCAGCGACTGTGACGGGCGCGGCATGCTGTACCCCTCGGGTCACGGATCGATTCCCCGAGTGATTCCGAGGCCCGGCAAAAGTCCAGCTCCCACCGGGCCACAGCCCACGCCGGGTAGGAGGCTGGGCTGCTTCTGGGGAGTTGCGGAATCTATTCCTCTCGCGGGCCATGGCGGACAGCTTTGGTGAGACCCCAAGGATGCATCCCAGATCTTCGGATGCCAGAAAAGTCGGGGCCCAACGATCGTGTCATGCCGAACGAAGCAGCGCGAAGTGGGGCATCTCCTCGGCTCCCAAGGTGAGATCCCTCGCCCCCGCAGGACCTCCGCTACGCTCCGGTCCTGCTGCTGCTCGGGATGACAGGAGGCAAAGCGACCCAGATAGTATGAGATACACCCGACCCCAAGATAGCAAGCAGGACGGTTGACATAGTGTCGGAGGCGTGCTATACTCAACAGGCGTTGAACGGGAAGGCTGCTCAGAGGGTCCAGTCCGAGGTGATAGGAGGCGGCGATGGGCGGGGATCATATTCTGGCCATTGACAACGGCACTCAGAGCGTGCGTGCGCTCTTGTTCGATCTAACGGGCAACCTGGTGTGCAAATCCCAGGTGCCGCTGGAGCCCTACTTCTCGGAGCAGCCGGGCTGGGCCGAGCAGCACCCACAGTACTTCTGGGAGTCGCTATGCCAGGCATGCCAGTTGCTGTGGACAAAGATGGACCTGCCGAAGGAGGCCATCGCCGGCGCCGCCCTGACCACACAACGGGCGACGATGGTGAACCTGGACCGGGAAGGCAGGCCCCTGCGCCCGGCGGTCGTCTGGTTGGATCAGCGGCGCACTTCCGGTCTCAAGCCAGTGGGCGGATTGTGGGGTCTAGCCTTCAGGCTGGCGCGGATGACAGAGACGGTGAGCTACCTGCAGGCCGAGGCCGAGGCGAACTGGATCCGCACCCATCAGCCCGAGATCTGGGAGCAGACCTACAAGTATCTCTTTCTGTCCGGGTATCTTACCTACCGGCTGGTCGGTCGCTTGGTCGACTCTGTGGGCTGCCAGGTGGGCTATGTCCCGTTTGACTACAAGCGCCTTGACTGGTCGGCGTCCTGGGATTGGAAGTGGCGGGCTGTGCCGGTGAGGCCGGAGCTGCTGCCCGAGTTGGTACCACCGGCCGGGCTGCTGGGCGAGATCACGGCCGAGGCTGCCGAGGCTACCGGCATTCCGCGGGGTCTGCCACTCATCGCTGCCGCAGCGGACAAGGCCTGCGAGGTAATCGGAGCGGGTTGTGTGCAACCGCACATCGGGTGCCTGAGCTATGGGACCACGGCGACGATCAACACGACCCACCAAAAGTATGTGGAGGTGATTCCCCTGATCCCGCCCTACCCGGCCGCTGTGCCGGGGCGCTACAGCCTGGAGATGCAGATCCAACGGGGCTTTTGGATGGTGAGCTGGTTCAAGCAGGAGTTTGCCTTTATTGAGCGGCAACTCGCGCGGGAGCAAGGGGTCCAGCCGGAGGATCTCTTCGACCAACTCGTGAACCAGGTGCCGCCGGGCTCGATGGGGCTGACGCTGTTGCCGTACTGGTCGCCAGGGCTGAAGGAGCCGGGGCCCGAGGCAAAGGGGGCGATCATAGGGTTCGGTGATGTCCACACCAGGGCGCACCTCTACCGCGCGATCTTGGAGGGGCTGGCCTATGCGCTGCGCGAAGGAAAAGAGCGGACTGAGCGGCGCAGCCGCATCCCGATCACAGAGTTGCGGGTGGCGGGAGGAGGCTCGCAGAGCGATGCGGCCCTGCAACTGACGGCCGACATCTTTGGCCTGCCGACTGCCAGGCCGCACCTGTACGAGGCGTCGGGACTTGGAGCGGCCATCGATGGCGCGGTGGGGCTGGGATTCCACCGTGATTTTGACGTCGCGGTGCAGCAGATGACGCGGCTAGGCGACGTCTTTGAGCCGAATGCGGAGAACCACCGAGTCTACGACGACCTGTACCGGCGTGTTTACAAAAAGATCTACCGCAAGCTCAAGCCCTTGTATGAGGAGATCCGGGACGTGACCGGCTATCCGCCCCAGTCGTAGCGGGCCATGGCCGGTAGGGAGCTGGCCGTCTTGGAACCGGTCAGCGGCTTGGCCCCAGCAAATTGTCGATCTCGGGGTACTCCTTCCGTATCTTTTGCACCTGAGCCTGCACTTCTTCTTCGATGTCGATCATCTGGATCCCGTCGACATAAGTTGTTGCCTGGGGAGCTGCCAGTCGCTGCAAGACGGCAATGACGGCGGCGATCTCTTTGACGTTCATCTCGATCATCTGCAGGTTGTGCCGGAGCAGGTCATTCTCGCTAGATAGCTGTCCCTGCCGGGACTTGGTGCCCAGTTCGTACGTGCTGAGGCTGATGGCCGTCAAGGGATTCTTGATATAGTGCGAGAGGGTCACGATCATTTGCTTGACCGTCTGAGCACGCGCCAGCTCTCCCTCGGACTGGTACAAGCGCGCATTCTCGATGGCGACCACCGCATAGCTAGCCAGGGAGGTAAGCAATCGCGCATCGTCGGGAAGAAAGGCGGAGCCGCCAACCTTGTCTGTGACGCCCAGCAGACCGATCGGGTGGTCGTGGATGTACAGCGGGACGTAGAGCAACGAACGCACCACGTAGCCGGTCTTGAGTTTGATGGAGGAATCGGCGGTTCCGCTGGTCAGGAACAGGGGTTCGCCGGTCTCAATGGCCTGACGCAGAGGGCTCGTGCTGTACTGGAAACGGACTCGAGCGGGAGCCTGGCGCTCCACGCCGTGATAGGCTCTGGTGATCAGCACATCCTCATCCTGATCTAGCAGGAGCAGGGAGCTCTCGCGGGCATCGCTAAAGTAGCAGGCGGCCTCGACTACACGCGCAAGCACCTGTTCCATGTCCAATGTGGATGTGAGCGACTGGCCGATGGCCTGCAGGGTGGTCATTTCGAGCAGTTGGTGCTCCAACTGGCGGTTGGCTTCCTCGAGTTGCCCGGCGATTTCTTCCTTCTCCCGGCGGAGGCGTTCCTCGGCCAGTGCCTGCTCAATGGTTTCCAGAGTATTGGGAACGTGAAATGGCTTGGGGATATAGTCGCGCACGCCGAGGCGAAATGCCTGGATCGCGATGTTTTCGGATCCGTACATGGTCATGAGCACGACGGGGGTTTTGTTGCCTCGCTCCCGCAGCGATTGCAGGACCTGGTAGCCTGAAAGCTGGGGGAGATTCCAGTCGAGGAGGATGAGATCGGGCTCTCTTTCGAGGGCTAGCCAAAGACCCTGACGACCGTTGTACGCGCTGAGCACGCCGTATCGCTTGGAGATGAGGATATCGGTCAGCGCTGCCACAATATCCCTGTTGTCATCTACAATGAGGATGGTTTCTCCGGCCATCTTTGCCCTCGGTGGCGGCCGTTGCCTGCCTGCACATTCGTGCCGAGCAAGGGGCTACCAGTTCAAGAACGGTCAGAAACACCGGATCCGGCCGTGAGCGTGGCGGTGCGCGTGAACCGGAGCAGCCACAGTGCCGGCTACGGATGGAAGTGAACCTATGATACCGGTTGCAGCGACTAGTTTATCATAGAGTGTCCCGTTTGACAAAACCGGCGGTTTGTGCGATACTATGTATGCTGCTGCTCCAGGCAGCGCGATACTGCTATCTTATGATAGGGAGGTGATGCGCATGGACTGTAGTAGTAAGACTGGCGCCGTAGCATCACCTCGGATCATTGAGTAAGCTACGGCGCAAACGCTGGAGGGCCTCCTCAATCGAGGAGGCCCTCTCTCTCTGTAGAGGACAGGAGGCAATGGCGGATCGTGGGTGGGCGGATTCTTGACGTGGGCAAACTGCCAATGGATCTGCTGCAAGAGCTGCTCGAACGCTACCAGGGGCGGGACGAGCGCCTGGTAGTGGGTCCCGGGATCGGGGAGGATGCAGCGGTCCTGGACATGGGGGACCGCTACCTCGTGGTCAAGTCGGATCCGATCACTTTTGCCACTGACGAGATAGGTTGGTATGTGGCTCATGTCAATGCGAATGACAT
>JBFFCR010000359.1:0-4532 GCA_041559855.1 Anaerolineae bacterium
CAGAGAGGGCGTCCTGGTCCAGCAGCAGCGGAATTCCATCGCGCACTGCATATCGTTCGCCAGAAGGCTCGCTCACCAGCGCCTGCTGGGGGCTCCCGTCCGGCCCTGGCTCCGAGACCAGGCGCAATGGCTCGTGCGTGCGAGGGCAACGCAGCATGGGGACTGATTCAGGTTTCATGGTCCGACCTCCTATCACGACAATCGCAGACCCTACTTCCCTACAACAGCATGTGCGACGGCGTAAACAGACGCTATGGCTCTGGCCTCGTTCACTCCGGTGAAATACATCCTCTCAAGGTCCTGGCTCGTCACATTCTGTATATGGGTGTACCCCCGCGCCAGGAGAAATGCTTCCACACGCCCCTCTTCAATCCCAAAAACCAGGCCCTCCCCTGTGTACCGCCCTGCCCGCTGCATGCGAGAGCGGCGCACCAATAGATTTCGAGTGAAGCGGTCGAATTCCCTGGTTTTCGAGATCATAGCCACCCGGCATGAATCTTTGGTCGGGGGCAACGTGCTGCGCAAGAGCTCCTGATCCAACTGGCGTACCACTGCCTCGGCTCTCTCATCTTTCATTGGGGTATCGGGGCGCTGTGATCCCATCGCGCGGAGGTAGAGTGTGATGAGCGAGGTCTCGGCCACGCCACTCAGGTTTGGTTTCGCGGTCTCCGACATGTCAGTCTCCTTTTCATGGGCAAACAACAGGGCATTTCACCCTGTCGCCTCTCCAAGCTGGAAGTGGAAGAGGCGTATGGGCTTGAACAGGCGAATAAGCGCATCGTACTCCTGACGTGCCTCGCGGAGCATTTCCCCCGCATCCTCGCCGTAGCGGGAGACAAACACCTCGCGTATCCGGTTCAAGGTCTTGTCGAACTCTCTCGAGAGCTTTCGTTCCCGAGATGCATAGTACCCATTGTCCATCGACAAGCCTACACTTCATTCAGAACAGGTATGGGAGCAGATGCCACCGTACCTGCTGACGGTAACGCTCATATTGCTGTCCCAGTTCCAACGCCAGCATCTCCTCTTCGCGCTGGATGCGGCGCACGATCAGGGGCACGACGAACAGGGTCAGACCGAGACCAACCAAGCTGCTCAGTCCCAGACTGAATCCGGTGAGGCTGGCGAGGTTACTCAGGTAGCCGGGGTGACGTACCAGGCGGTAAGGACCGGTCGTGACCACGCGGTGTCCCGGCTGCATGCCCAGTCGAGAGGTATACAGGCCACGCAGAGACCAGAACGCCGCCGCTTGTAGCGCAATGCCGGCGGCAAAGAGACCCAATCCGATCCAGGCCAGCGCCCCATCTCGTGGGATAGGCCC
This sequence comes from Anaerolineae bacterium, assembly GCA_041559855.1. Taxonomy (GTDB): domain Bacteria; phylum Chloroflexota; class Anaerolineae; order JAAYZQ01; family JAAYZQ01; genus JBFFCR01. The sequence goes on from JBFFCR010000359.1 coordinate 1,322, forward strand.
GGAAAAGTGGACATACTCCCACGGCGGCACCAGAATCAGACCGAGAAGCGCCACGATGCCCAGCGCCAGGATCGCCCACTGGCTGCGGTCGTAGGTCGATGGCGCGCCACGCTGCCGCCCAACTGCGATCAACAGCCACCAGACGATCCACAGGGCCAGGCAGACGGCGCCCACCGGACGCTGGAGAAACGCCGGCCCACCGCCAGCAACAACGATGAGCAGACAGCAGAAGACGATAAAGGCGAACAAGCCAAGCAGTCGTTTCGCCTTCATGTGACTGCCCTCCCCCGGTTAGCGAGCAAGCGCACCCAGACGCGCCAATCAGCAGGGCCGCGCTCGCTTTCGGTTTCGAACGGCGCTGCCAGATGGCCAGCCTATGATTCCCCTCCAGGGTGCCTGGAGGCATTGATCTCGCCCTCTGGCGTCACATGGACCAACACCCGCTTGATGCCCGGGACCTGGACGTGCAGCAACTTCTCTACCTGATCGGCTAGACGATGTGCCTCGGCAACTGGTAGGTCGGGATCGGCCAGACAGTGCAGCACCACATCGTAGCCGCCAGGACCGGGCCGGATATGCAACCGGCTATAGCCGTCCAGTTCGGGCACCTGTTCCACCACGGCAGCGATCGATGCCCGCAACCGTTGCCCCTCCTCCTCATCCAGGGGCGTGACGGGCACGACAGGTGCCGCCAGCGGTTCGATATGGCTGTGGATGTCACGCACCTGAGGCAGTTCTTCGCGAATCGCTAGTTCAAGGCGGCTGACCTGATCGTGGGCCTGGCCCAGGTGCAAGTCTGCCGGCACCTCGACGTGGAGATCCACGAAATACCGGTCCCGCACCTCGTGGGCGTGGACATCGTGCGTGCGCAAGCCCAACCTGGCAGCGATGGCGCTCACCGTCTGCGACAGGTCCTCGCCTGTTCGCCGCACCGGGTCGACATGGACAATCACATCGCCCCTGGGTATGATCTCGCTGATACGATGGTCCACCGCTTCGGCCACCCGGTGGGCTTCCTCCAACGAAGCGCTGCGGTCCACATCCACGACCAGGTCGACGAACACCGAGGCGCCAGCTTGGCGCAACCGCACCGGACCGAGGCCCTGCACTCCTGGCACCTCGAGTGCCTCGGCAGCGATACGCTCAGACAAGCCCGGCGGCGCCACGTCGAGCAGCACCACCACTGCCCGCTTGCCCAGTTGCACACTGACGTAAACGACGATGACGGCTACCACCAGAGCCGCCACAGCGTCTCCCTTGACCAGCCAGGACCACTCCGGTCCTAGCCGTCCGCTCAGCCACACCAGGCCCAGACCGACCAGGACCACGGCCGAGCTCCAGATGTCGGTGGAGAAGTGGAGGGCATCGGCCTCCAGTGCCTGGCTGTTGTGCTTGCGGGCCGCGCGATACAGGACCCGCGAGCGGGTGATATCCACGACGATGGACACAACCATCACCCCAAAGGCCCAGATGGTAGCCTCGATCTCGACCGGCTTGAAAAGCAGCCGCTGGATGGCCTCGTAGATGATCCAGACGCAGGTGATCAGCAGCAGTAGCGTCTCGATCAAGGCCGATAGGTTCTCGACCTTGCCGTACCCGTAGCGGTAGTGTTCATCGGGCGGACGGTCGGCGATGCGGACCGCAAAGAAGGTGACCAGTGCCGCGACCAGATCCAGTCCAGAGTGGGCGGCCTCGGCCAGGATGCCCAGACTGCCGGTCAACAAGCCCACCACCAGCTTGAGGGCCGTGAGGGCTACCGCGGCGACCACAGAACTGAGCGCTGCGTCGCGCTTTTCCTTTTCGGCGTGAACGTCAATGTCAGCAGCCATGTTCAAAGCACCTTTCGAAAGTTCGCCGTATAGATCAAGACATTGCCAAAGTGTTCTTCGAAGCGGAACCCGGCTGCCTCGACCAGGCGGACCGTTTCCGGCAGGAAGAGATAGTCCGGATCGTAGAACTCCTCCGTGATTGAAAGCATGCCGTCTGGGCGCAAGACGCGTCGCAGCTCGGTCAGCGCGCGACGGGGGTCGGGGATTTCGGGCAACACGGTGATGAGGAACGCCCGATCCACACTTTCGTCGTCGAGAGGCAAATGGTGAGCGCTGGCGATTTGCGTCTGGATGTTGCTCACCCCCGCCTCGCGCACCCGCCGCTCCACCTGGGCGATCATCTCTGGCTGGATGTCCACCGCGATCACACAGCCACCAGGGCCCGCTCGCAAGGCTGCGCCCACCGTAAAGGCCCCGGGGCCCGGGCCGAGTTCCAGCACGCGCTCGCCAGGCTGGATGCCAATTCGAGCCAACACAGGGCTCATGTAGCTACGGCGGATCGGATTATCCACCACCCAGGACAGGGCCGCGGGGCATGGGGATGAGTAGCCAAAGCGGGCGGCCAGCCTGGCGAGCAGCTTGAGCGGGAACAGCCAGAAGAAGACCAACCCGCCGGCGACGGCCAATGTGAGCCAGAACGCTTTCCACACCAGATTCAGTGCCTTGCCCTCACTTTGCGCCATACTACTCACGGTGCCTGTCCTCCACCCGCTCCAACAGGGCGGGCAGCTCCTCTTCGATCAGTGAGAACATATCGTGCGCTTCCTGGAGCCGCTCGCGCAGCGCCGGGTCGCGCCCCTGCAACAACTCGAGGCCCTGCTCGGCGATCTGGTGCAGTGAAGCCCACAATCTGAGCCGCTGGCGAATAAAGACCGTCCAGCCGCCAGCCTTGAACTGGAAGTAGACCTGCCTGGGGACTGGAGAAGGCACCCGCTCGATCAGGTCCATCTCGGTCAGCAAGCGTGTCGTCGTGCTGATAGAGCTCTTGCTGGCCTGCAGGATCTCTGTCAGGTCCGTAAGGGACTGCGCAGGTGGATCCGAGATCAGCAGCACGCCGAGCACACGGCCTGCAGTCCGCGGCAGGCCCATCTGTTCGAAATAGAGACTGATATCCTCGACGAAATGCTTCGCTTCGAAATAGCGCATGGCTCCCGCTCCCCCCGGCCTCTCGTCAGCAGATGCCCCGATCATAGCATGTTCTCAACATTCTGTCAATACTGAACGATTCGAATGTACCCCTTCCCTGTTCCAGTTGCCGCAACTCCGCACAAGCTCCCGCCGGACAACAGTCCGGCGGAGGTCAGAAACTCGCGCGCACTGGCAGAACGCTCACGTTCTCGGCCTGCCGCGGGTGTCCCGAGTACCCTCGGGCGTGATCCGCA
>JBFFCR010000360.1:0-4461 GCA_041559855.1 Anaerolineae bacterium
CGCGCCCTCCCGCTGGACAACGCCTGCCGCTACCTGGTGCTGAACAAGCCCTATGGCGTGCTCTGTGCATTCACCGATCCCGAGGACCGTCCCACCCTTGCTGACTTGTTGGACGTGCCCGATGTCTATGCTGCGGGCCGCCTGGACCTCGACAGCGAAGGCCTACTTTTGCTCACCAGCGACGGGTGGTTGATCCACCGCCTCAGCCATCCCCGGTACCAACATCCCAAAACGTACCTGGCACAGGTGGAAAGGATACCTGATGCGGATGCGCTAGAAGCCTTGCGCCGTGGTGTGCTAGTGCAAGGCCGGCGGACCGCTCCTGCCCAGGTCAAGCTGTTGACAGGTGAGCCTCAGATACCGCCGCGCTCCGTGCCCATTCGCTACCGGAAGAATGTGCCCACAGCCTGGGTGCGCTTGGTGCTGACCGAAGGCCGGAAGCGACAGGTGCGTCACATGACAGCAGCCGTAGGCCACCCTACGCTCAGGTTGCTGCGGGTGGGCATAGGCCCGCTGGAACTGGGGGATTTGGAACCGGGCGAGTGGCGGGATCTCACCCCAAAAGAGCTTGATGCGCTGCGAGACATGGTCCGTCGTCAGGTGGGGCGACGGCAATCGCAACGCGGCAAACGAACCGGTACGGCCTGAGAGCCTCTCGCAGGCCGGTGCGCCAGACTCCCTGCTCAGTAGCTTAGCGCGAGGGGGTTCCCGAGCAGGACGCTGGATGGGCAGAGTACGATCCAGACGGTCCGGTCGCCCGCATCGACAGGCACATAGACGCACCTGCGCTCCCGCATGCTTCTTCGCGACGACCATTCTTCCTCGGGCAGATCGGCGGGCACGGGCGGGGCGCTCGCCAGCGAGGACAGGGAGGGAGTAGCCTTCGGCTGCGGTGGCGGGTTCGACTCGATAGCAAAGTCAGCACTCTTGAAGTGAGCTGACCACTCTGAAGTCAGATCCAGATAGGCATTGCCGTACGATCTGCTGGGCTCGATGTAACTGCCTTCGGGCCACTCGTTGAATGAGTTGATGATCACCCACTGGGGCCGACTGTCAATCGCCGCTCGCCAGCATGCGCGGTAGTACTCCCCATCGTCGCGCGACCGGACGAAACCATCGAACGGCCGGATCAAACGGTCGTCGTACCCTGGCGTCACAGTCGCTACCCACAACTTGGATGTGTTATGGTCGCGGTTGTACTTGCGCACTCGATTGCCCCAGGTCGGAGAAATCTGTGAAGGCAGCATGTTGTTGGGCCACGTGATGCTGTATAGATGATGCCCATCAAAGACCGGCTGGTATGCTAGATCCGTGCCCTCTGCGATCCAGAGGGCATCTCGGCCAGGATCGACGCGGTCGCGCAGGTCTTCCCAGGTCGCTACCGGCAGCCGCGAGACATTGTAGAAAAACACAACTGGTCGCCCCTGGTACCGCAGATATGCAGGATGTGCAGCATGAACGCCATGCAGATGACGCAGGTTGTCCGCGTAGCTGTTTACTCCATCCATGAACGGGGAGTTGATATCGAAATCCGCCGCCACGCGGAAGCCTTTCTCCGCGGAGACATCTAGGAGGGTTTTCAAGTTCTTCTCAGTCTGATTGCCGGTTCCCCACCAATTCAGGACAAAGGCATCGATGCCTGCCCCCTGTGCCTGATCGACGTGACGTACCATCGCGTCTCTGTCTGCAGAGGCATACGGCACCAGTGGTAGGTCAGGAATCTGGCCCGATGCCCACGTGTTCTGATCGTACCACGCATAGTAAAACGCCAGCACCAGCCGTTCACTGCTAGCCTGGACATCTGTGGGCTGGTCCACGACAGGCAGCGCGATTAGAATCAAGACGGCAAAGGCCAACGACAGCGTCCTCAACATTGCGATCACCATCCTACTCCTCATGGATCCATTATACTTCAGGAGTTGTTTGCCGACAAGAGAGCCCGACAACTTGTGGTGCAGCCTGGCCTGGGGTCCACGGCGTGGTGCAGGGCCGTTTGACACTTGACATTGTGCCATTGCTGGCGCCGAAAGGGCGGTGGCCCCTCGCTCAAGAGAAGAGCGCACTGCGACGGCTCGGGGCGAGTACATGAAGCATCGTCTGGGGGCTCTCCTTGGTTGCAGGGGCGCGCGTTCTTGTGCTATACTGGGTTGCAGGCCGGTGAGGCTCTGCGGCAGTGCACTGAGGGGCTCGCGGCAGGCAGCGATATTCGCTGCCCCGGTTCCACCGTCGAGGACCGGCAGGCACAGGCCGCCAGCCTCTGAACGATAGGGGCCACTGGCGCGTTACTTCTTTGCAGTCTACCTGACCTGCTCTTAGCGGGGCGCAGATCAAACCAGAGGCAAGCACATGATGAGAACCAACAACAAGATCCTTCGCATAGCTGGCATTGTTCTCTTTGCGGTCGGCGTCATCGTCGGGATGGCGCTCATCGCAATCACCATCTGGGCCGATCTCGAAGCATCCTTCTTCGACGCGAACCTGGCCAGCCGCGGTGGGGAGCCTCTCAAGACTCTGCGATGCCCTATCCTCATGACATCATCAGAGACGGGCATAGCCACCGTGGCCCTTGAGAACACAGCGGACAAGCCAATCGAGCTGAGGCTCCGCGCTCATATCACAGAAGGACATGTCACGTTGATGAGAGAGATCAATGCGACTGTACCTCTGGAACCTGGCGAAAAGCACACGGTCGAGCTACTGCTGACTTCGAATGACGTGACCTACAACTGGTTGATCCTGGTACGAGCGCTTCAGTTCCGATACTACCCTCTTCCCTCCCGCCAGGCTTCGTGCGGCGTATTTGTGGTCGATCTTCCGTTCCTTACAGGGAGCCAGCTTCTCGCCCTCACAATTGGAGTCGCGTTGCTGGGCTTGGTGGGCGGGATAGCCCTATGGAGCGCGGGAAACTGGCCACTGAATCGACCGTCCTTAGCCACTGCGCGCACAATGGGTGCACTGGCTGCGAGCCTGCTCATCGGGTTCATTGTCGCCGTCTCAGGATCGTGGTTGATAGGCACCCTCCTACTCGCGATCAATCTGCTGTTGATCTTTGAGATCATCAGGCATGCAATGGACAAGAGCTTGGGTTGAGATCCTTCAGGCTCGCCACCTCCCGGGCGAAACGGCGCCCAGGAAGCTGATCCAAGCAAGAAGACCACTGCCGGCTGATCCCCCTCGGGCATAGCATATATCGCGTATCGCTGGCCACGCGCCACCCTGCAGGTGGCGCGTTCGGGCGAGCTCTCTCCACTTGTCCGTGCGTGACTTCTGCGCTATAATGTGCAGACACCATCGAGAAACGGTGCAGGAGACGCAGATGATCGACAACGTATTTAATGTGCTGCACGAACGAGGCTTCATCGAACAGGTCTCGGATCAGGAGGGTATCCGCGCTGCGGTGGAACAGCCCGTCACCTGCTACGTGGGCTTTGATCCAAGCGCCGCCAGCTTTCACGTAGGTCACCTGGTGCCTATCATGGCCCTGGCCCACATGCAACGCCACGGACACCGCCCCATCGCCATCATGGGGGGCGGCACAGGCATGATCGGCGATCCGAGCGACAAAGACGAGATGCGCAAGCTCCTGACCGTGGAAGAGATTGACGCCAACGTGGCCAAACTGAAAACGCAGATGGCCAATCTCATCGACTTTACCCGGGGCCGGGCGCTGATGGTCAACAACGGCGACTGGTTGCGCCCTCTGAAGTACGTGGAGTTCTTGCGCGACATCGGCCGCCACTTTAGCGTCAACCGCATGCTGGCTGCCGAGGGCTACAGGCGACGCTACGATGGCGAGGGGGGCCTCAACTTCCTCGAGTTCAACTACATGCTGCTGCAGGCCTACGACTTCCTGCACGTCTTTCGGGAGTACGGCTGCACAGTCCAGGCGGGGGGAAACGATCAGTGGGGCAATATTCTGGCCGGCGTGGACCTGATCCGCCGGGTTGAGGGCCAGCAAGTCTATGCCCTCACCTACCCGCTCCTGACCACCAATTCCGGGGCCAAGATGGGCAAGACCGCAGAGGGAGCCGTCTGGCTTGATCCGGAACTGCTATCACCCTACGAATACTACCAGTACTGGATCAACACCGAGGATGCCGACGTTCCCAGGTTCCTGGCCACCTTCACCTTCCTGCCGATGAACCGCGTACGGGAGCTGGGCCGGCTTACCGGAGCCGACATCCGCGAGGCAAAAGAGGTGCTGGCCTTCGAGGCGACCAGCATCCTCCATGGAGAGGCAGCAGCCCGAGAAGCCCGAGACACATCACGCAAGCTGTTTGGCGCGGGTGTGGTCACCGACGCTGTGCCGACCACGGAATTCGAGGAAGCAGTGCTGCAAGCTGGCATCGGCGCACCAGAGCTATTCCAGCGGGTGGGGTTGAGCCAGTCCCGGAGCCAGGCCCGCCGTCTGATCGAACAGGGCGGCGCCTACGTGAACGACGAGCCGGTGGGCAGTGTAGA
>JBFFCR010000361.1:0-4443 GCA_041559855.1 Anaerolineae bacterium
CGGCTGACCTTGACCGCGTGCGCCAGACCCAAGGGCGCGTCCTGTTGAATGTAGGTGATTTTGACGCCCCACCGCCGCCCGCTGCCCACAGCCTCCTTGATCTCTGCGGCGGTGTCCCCCACCACAATGCCGATGTCGTCAATGCCCGCGTCCTGGATCGCCTCGATGACGCGAAAGAGCACCGGCTTGTTCGCTACCGGCACGAGTTGCTTGGCGCTGGTGTAGGTGATCGGGTAGAGTCGGGTTCCCTTTCCGCCGCTAAGTATCAAGCCCTTCATGTTCTTTGCATCTCTCCTGTCAGGTTTCTCATCACTGCCTGGGCAATGTTCTGCACAAGGACTGTCTCATTCGCTGCGCTGGTTGGCAACCCAAAGTCATCTCCCAATACGCAGACGGCGCATCCCTCGCAGACGTCCCGGCCCTGCCGCTGCAGCAGTTCGCGCCGCTTCTCGGCCAGCTTTTCCACCGCCTCGGGCGAGAGGGTGTTCACCTGCCCCAACTGGTGGGCCGCCAGGGTGATCTGAGCTGTGTGTTCCACCTTCTCCAGGCGCAGGTACGCCTCCCAGAGCGTTTCCCCGATGGTCAGGCTGCCATGGTGGGCCAGGATCATGGCATCGTACTCGCGGATGGCCTGCTGGATGCTTGCCGGAACCTCGGCCGTGCCCGGCGTGGCATATTCGGCGGTGGGGATCGCCCCCATCGAGACGATCACCTCCGGGATCACACAGCGGGCCAAGGACATGCCGGCAATGCTGAATGCCGTTGCCAGCGGTGGGTGAGCGTGGATCACCGCATTCACGTCAGGCCGCTGGCGATACACCTCCAGGTGCATCGCGATCTCGGTTGACGGGTGCAAACCCCTGCCGCGATACGACGATACCGGTTCCCCGTCCGCGCGGATGATGACCAGGTCCTCTTCGGACAGGAACCCTTTGCTCACCCCACTTGCCGTCACCAGCAGCCGGTCGGCCCCCATGCGAACTGACAGGTTGCCGTCGGTGGCGGCCACGAATCCTCGCTCCCACATTAGCCGCCCAACGCGGACCATCTCGCGGCGCAGTTCGTGCTCGGCCATACGCCTAGCGGGTGCCAGCTCTCCGTAGCTCATGGCTTGGTGCCGGGGTTGGAGGTCCAGCGGTGCGGGTAGACCCGCAGGGCCTCGAGATCCAATGCAGCATCCCCGATGGTTACGTCGTCCACGATGCCCACCACTACCGCCCGGATGGCGCCGTCCGGCTCGCGGTCCACGATCTGGCGCGCCGAGTTTCCCTCGTCCAGGATCAACACAATGTCGCCGACGCCTGCCTGTACCATGTCCACGGCGATGTCGTACTTGGGCGTCGCCTTTCCATCCAGATCGAGCCGGTCGACGACCAGCAGCTTGCGGTTCTCGAACAGCTCGTTCTTGATGGTGGCGACTACGGTGCCAGCTACACGCCCGATGTACATCAGACCACGTCCGTCTCGTCTACGATGCCTGTTATGGCAAGGTCCACCGGCACGAACCATTCTGGCAACGCCAGGGCCGCCTCGCGGCTGTAGATCACAAAGACCAATTCCCCGGGGCCGGCCTGGCCGGTTCCGTCCGCCGCGATGGATGGTTCCCCCACCGGCTCCAGATGCTTGTCCAACGGCTGGACGACGAGGAACTTGACGCCCTCCAGTCCTGCCACTTTCCGTGTAGCGACCAACGTGCCGATCACGCGCGCGAATTGCATCTTAGAGTATCTTCTCCCGCATCTGTTCGTGGAGTTGCGGGATGATCACCTGGCGTACCAATAGACCCTCCTGCTTGACCAACTCCACGCCGGCGGCTACCGAAGCCTCTACGTCGGCCACCGCGCCCTCCATGAGCACAAAGCTCTTGCCGCCCAGACCATTGGCCAGGCGGATCTCCAAGAGCTGCACATCGGTGGCCTTGGCGGCGGCATCGGCAGCAAGGATACAGACCGCTGCTGTTACCGTTTCGATGATGCCCAGCGCCTCGTCACCGCGCGGCGGCGAGGCACTCATGAGCGCCGGGAAGACCGAGCGGTGCACATTGGGCAGCAGCAGCTGGTCCACGAGCGTGTCGCCGGCTGCGGCGACGCCCACCTGGAACGACTCGCGGACTGGACCGATCTCACCACCGATAAGGATCATGTACTTGCCCGGGCAGATGGGGCGAGCCTCCAAGAGCTGCACGATTGCCTTCTTGACCATCGTGTCGCCGCTCAGAACGCCGGCAGCGATGCTATTCGTCTCCACCAGGGCAATGGCTGGCTCGAGCATATCGAACTCCTCTAATCGCCCAGACAGATGCTTTCCAACCGATCCCGGTTGACCAGGATCGCGTCCGCTCCCAGGGTAAAGTCGGGCGCGGCGGCGATGCGGACCGTGGCTGCCGTCAGCACAAAGAACGGGTCGAGCGTTGCCGGTGAATAGGTCCACAGGTCGGCTCGCTGGGGCCCCAGGAACCTGCCCCCCAACTCGAAGCCTGGCAGCGTGACCAACACCTCGCGCTCATAGGAAGCGTAGCGACCGCGTTCTGGCTTGCGCACCTCCCTGGATGGCGGCACCACAAAGCACACGTTCTCCTTCGACAGGTAGGCAGCAGAGGCAATGGCCTCGAGCCGGGCCTCCTTTCCCAGGTGCGACAGGCGCACGTTGAACACCAGCAGGAACGACTGGGATCGGTCGTTCATCAAGTCACTGAGCAGCCTGGAACCGGTCTGCACCTGTGCCACGATGCGGTGGGTCGAGGTGAAGAACGTAGCAGTGATCAGGCTATCGGATTGCCTGCTACTCATGGCAGTCTCTCACCGGCAAGCAAACTCTCACGCTTCGATCTCCACAGTCGCGCCTTCCACGATCCTGGACACGCGCCCTGCAATCGACGCGTGGATGTTTGCCCCCAATGCATCCTCTGGGATCTTGGCGATCAGATCCCCCACAGATACCCGTTGGCCCGTTCTCACCACCGGGTTGGCTGGCGCGCCGATATGCTGGCGCAGCGAGATAGACACACGCTTGGGGCGATGGTCTGCTTCATCCAGATGGCAGCGCTGCTGCTCCCATTCGACCAGCCCCAGCCGGGCAATCAGGCGGTGGGTCGGCACCAGCCGATACTCGCGCATGGGATGCGGCTCGAGATTTGCCCGTTTGTGCACGTCATTCACCCAGCCCTGCGCCCGTAGCTCGGCCTTGATCGACACATAATAGGCCATCGGTGAGAGTTCCAGCGGGCAGGCGTAGGCTTCGCAAAGGCGGCACTCGCAGCAGAGCACGGCCGCCGTCACCTTGCCCGCGGGACGCGCCAGGCCGTAGTTGATGGCGCGCATCACCTCGTGAGGCTGCAGGTTGTGGCCGATCAGGTACCGTGGGCAGAGGTCGGTGCAATCGCGACACTGGTCGCACGTGGAGACGCCTCTCCGCACCCACGACTTGCGCGAGCGGGTCATGTAGCGCACGACGGCGTTGTCCCGGGGCAGTACCAGCAATCCGCTGGTCATCTTGGTGACCGGCTCGTCGAGATCCCTCGCCACGCGGCCCATCATCGGCCCGCCGATGACAACGGCGTAATCCTCCGCGGTCCGCTCGGACCAGGGGGCAGCTTGCACCCCGCCAGCCCAGGCCAGCAGATCGCGAATCGGGGTGCCCAGGGGAGCCCAGAGGGTGACTGGCCTGGCCACGGCCCCGGCAATGGTTAGCAGCCGGTGTGTGACGGCGGCTCCCTTTGCCGCCCTCGCAATGTTAAACAGCGTCTGCACATTCTGCACCAGGCAGCCGACGTGCAGCGGCAAGCCAGTTTCCGGCACCAGCCGCCCCGTGGCTTCGTAGACCAGCACAAACTCGTCGCCTGCAGGATAGCGGCTTTCCATGAGCAGCAAGCTCAGGTCCGACCGGTTCCCGATTGCCCGCCGTAGGGCGGAGCAAGCGCCCCGGTACTCATCCTTCAACGCCAGGATGCCGCGGGTCGCGCCGGTGGCTTCCATGGCCAATTGCATGCCGCGCACGACCTCGCCAGCGCGGCTCTCCATCAAGCGCTGGTCGCACTGCAGCAGCGGATCGCACTCGGCGCCGTTGGCGATGACCGTGTCCACCTTGGCTGCAAGCTTGACGTGGGTGGGGAACCCTGCTCCTCCGGCCCCAACCACACCAGCCGCCCGCACTGCTTCGACGAGATCTTGTGGCATCGTCTACCTTGCCAGCCCCGCCGGGACCGTGTCCCTACTGGGCGTAGCCGGTCAGCTCGACAAAGCCAGAGCCGCTCGCTGTGCCCGATATGGTCACGGCGCCTTCCCAATAGATCGGCCCAAACTGAATAGGCATCTCCTGCTCTGGGAAAGCAGCCTCGACGATGGCGTCCAGCCCACGATCGGGCACAGTCACTTGCCACTTGATCGGGTACATCCCCCCGGTATCCGGGCTGGTCCAATGCTCTAGTGCCTCTATGGAAAAGTC
>JBFFCR010000362.1:0-4442 GCA_041559855.1 Anaerolineae bacterium
AACACGGGCATACCCTCAGGCCGGTTGGAGCTTCTAATCACACTGGCTGTTTGGGCCAAACCCTGGTCGAAGCACGCTTCTCCAACCGATCTGAGGGACACCCATCCCCCCCACTACCCTGTAGACGTGGAACAGCTCGGAAGGTTACGGGTACCGCGCTGATCTGATGGCAAGGATCGGCGGGGGCGCCGTTCGCCCCCCACACTGTCCGGCCGCGTGCGCCACGAACGCAGGCGACAGCTTGAACTGTCGACGGCTTTGTGCTATACTCGGTGCGCGCACAAACAATCACGGGACGGGAGAGACATCAATGCAATATCGCAGCTTTGGCAGACTGGATTGGAAACCTTCGGCTTTGGGCTTTGGCGCCATGCGCCTCCCCACCATAGACAACGACCCGGCCAAGATCGATGAGGCAGAGGCCACCCGCATGGTGCGCTATGCCATTGACCACGGCGTCAACTATGTCGATACGGCGTACCCCTACCACCGCGAGAACAGCGAGCGCTTTCTGGGCCGCGCACTCCAGGATGGGTACCGGGAGCGGATCAAGCTCGCGACCAAGATGCCCTGTTGGCTGACCAAGGAGCCCGGCGACTTTGACCGCTATCTCGACGAGCAGCTGGAAAAGCTCCAGACCGACCGCATCGACTTTTACTTGCTCCACGGGCTGAACGAAAAGCGATGGGACGAGCTCAGCGCGCTGGACGTGCTCGGCTGGGCAGAGGGCGCCATCGCCAGCGGTCGCATCCGCGCGTTGGGCTTTTCCTTCCACGACAAGCTCGAGGCTTTCAAGACGATCATCGATGCTTCCGATCTGTGGCTTTTCTGCCAGATTCAATACAATTTCATGGACATCGAGTACCAAGCTGGCACCGAAGGATTGCGGTACGCCGCCGAGAAGGGATTGGCCGTAGTGGTGATGGAACCGATCCGTGGCGGGCGGCTGACCAAGAGCGTGCCGCCGTCGGTCCAGGAGATCTGGGATGCCGCCCCTGTGCAGCGGGCGCCTGCCGAGCACGCCCTCCAGTGGGTGTGGAACCAGCCAGAGGTGTCGGTCGTGCTCAGCGGCATGAGCACCTTTGAGCAGGTGGAACAGAACCTCGCCAGTGCCGGGCGCTCGGGTGTCGGGAGCCTGACGGAGGAGGAATTGGCAGCTTATGCCCGCGTGCGCGAGGCGTACGAGGCATTGTGCCCCATCCCGTGCACCGACTGCAAGTACTGCATGCCCTGCCCCAACGGCGTCAACATACCCGGCGTCTTTGACATCTACAACGACGCCATCATGTATGAAAACCCCGAGCGGGGACAGATGGTCTACAACCACTTTATGAGCGAGGACGAACGGGCCAACCTCTGCATCGAATGCGGTGAGTGCCTGGAAAAGTGCCCGCAGCAGATCGAGATCCCGGACTGGCTGAAAAAGGCGCACGAGTTGTTGTGCGCGGAATAGGCCTGGCTGGTCGCCAAGTACCCGTCAGACCCATGTAGCCGCGCGGGGTTGATGGGGAGGACATGCGTGTAGGAGTGCCACAGTGACCGAATGGCTGGCCTTGGTGGTCGCTCTGATCGGAGTGGTTTCGTCAGGCGTAATCGCCTACCTCGTCTACGGGTTAAGTAGGGAGGCACAACGGAATCAGATACACAAGGAGATTGCCGACCTCTACGACAAGGTTCTGGCATTTCGCGCCGAGCACCCGGTGGTTCTGGGCCTCAGCCGGCTGTGGAAGCCCGATTGCTTCTGCGCGATCTACGCCCAGGAGTCAGATGAAGACAAACAGTGGGCGCTTTACACTGCCTACGTCGAGCTGTGCCTGAGCTTCTGCAACGCAGTCCTGCATGGCTGGAAGCATCATCACCTGGATCGTGGTGCCTATCAGGGTCGCTTCAAGCCGCTGGTCAAGCTGCTGCTCACAGAGAACTACCCGCTCGTCTCAGGCATGCTGGCATCAGGGAAGTACATCTCACACTATGTCAAAGAGATCGTCTCGGAATGGCAGGAGACAGAGAACTGGGATTGGACCAAGATGCACGAGGATCTGGCTCGCTGAGTCCTCTGGGGTCCACCGAGCGTGATGCACGGTCCCACGTGCTTGAGAAATTCCTCACTCCGCTGGCGCTACCTCGAAAATAGACTTACTATGCGGCAGCTGGCTGGAGTTCAATGCTGACAGAACCGCCGGTTAGCTTCTCCAGCCGCCGTACCAGATAGTTGACCTTGGACTCTTTCTTGCGCGTGTCAAAGTAGTCGCCGCCGAGCTCACGGTAAGGTTGCTGATAGGTTAGCATATGCCAGGCACTGACCAACATCGAATGAGCGACTGCCACGATGGCACGTTTCTTCCCGCGCCGAGCGGCCAAACGGTGGTAGCGGGCCTTCAAGAATGTGTCTTGGGTGCCCACCGCCGCCCAGGCAGCCTGGACCATGATGCTAGACAGGGAGCGATTCCCTTTGGTCGTACGTCCCGAGTAGCGTTTGCCCCCGCTTTGATGATTCCCGGGTGCCAACCCCGTCCAAGAGCACAAATGATTGGCCGTCGGAAACTGACTCATGTCCAGTCCCATTTCCGCCAACATGACTTCTGCCACTCGCTGGTTGACGCCCGGAATAGTATCCAACAACGCTACCGCCGCATCCCAGGTCAAGGGGAGTTCCGACTCGTCTGCCACCCCGGTCCCCTCTTCTGCTCCCGCATCTCCAGCTGGCTGCGAGGGCTCGTGCGGCCAACTCATCCGCTCGAGCTGCTGCCCGATTTCGTCGCTGATTGTCTCAATCTGCTCATCAAGAAAGTCAATGTGTTCCAGCTGCCTCGCCAACAGAAAGCGATGGTGCGGCTGGACGCGTCCGGTCAATGCCTTCTCCAACTCCGGAATCTTGTTCCGCATCCGACCTCGGGCCAGTTCCGCCAGCAGTGCCGGATCGCTCTGCCCAGCTGTGATTTCAGCCAGCATCGCTCGTGCCGATACGCCCATGATGCTACTGGCCACCGACGACAGCTTGATATTCGCCCCTTCCAGCAGCTTTTGTACGCGATTCACCACCCGCACTCGCTCCTGAACCAGCGTGGTACGATAGCGCGTCATCTCTCGCAAGGCCCGCTGTGGCTTTGGTGGAATGAAACTCGCTTTCAGCAAGCCATGCAGCATCAACTCGGCCAACCACTCGCTATCCTTCACATCCGTCTTGCGCCCCGACACATGCTTCACAAGTTGGGCGTTTACCAGCCATACGGCAACACTGTCCTCAAGAATGTTGTGCACCGGCTTCCAGTAGTCGCCTATGCTCTCTATGGCCACATGACTCAACTCCCAGGCATACAGCCAGTCATGCAACTGCAACAGGTCTGGCGTCGTCGTCCCAAAGGTCTCCGTCTCCCACTCCACCCGCTCTTCGGCTGTTACCCGCATCCGCGTCGCCACTACCGTCTTCTTGTGGACATCCAACCCCCCTACTCGCCTGTAGACGATCCGCAGCATCTGCCCCCTCCACTCCGAGTTCGGCTGGACAGATGTCCCCCTGGTAGGATTCTACCTCACGTGCTCACGGCAACAATCGGCGGTGCCCCAGGACATCCGTGGCTGTCTCCGTTTCAGGCTCTCGGCACCAAACGTTCAACGCCCTCAGTCCAGCCGTCACCTACAAGCTTACCCCATCTCTATCTACTATGCCAAATCACGCCCCCCGCCGATCATTTTCGTCCGTGGTGGTGCCTGATAGGCATGATGTCTCCGTTCGGCATGACAACCGGGTCTGCCCCAGCACCCCACTTGGCGCGGGAGCCAAAGCGTGCTACAATGGGAACCACACACATACAGCACGATAATCCCGCCAGTTAACGTCAGGATTAGAACAAAGTTTCGAGACATTCATGACGCAGCCTGACATCTATGCGGCATACAATGTAGTAGGTGTGTCGCCGTCCTCAGATCAGATCGAATGCGCTCGACCTGCCAAGTGAGAAAAGGGAAGCATGGCCCAAGACAAACTGGTCATCCGTGGTGCCCAACAGCACAATCTGAAGAACATTGACCTGACCCTGCCCCGCCACCGGCTCATCGTCATCACGGGTGTGTCGGGCAGCGGCAAGAGCAGCCTGGCCTTCGACACACTTTACGCCGAGGGCCAACGGCGCTATGTAGAGTCTCTGTCCTCCTACGCGCGGCAGTTCCTGGGGCAGATGGAAAAGCCCAAGGTCGACTATATCGGCGGCCTGAGTCCCGCCATCGCCATCGAGCAGAAGGCGGTCAGCAAGAATCCCCGCTCGACCGTCGGCACCGTCACCGAGATCTATGACTACCTGCGCGTCCTCTTTGCCCGCGCGGGCATCCCCCACTGCCCCCAATGCGGTCGCGAGGTCCACGCCCAGTCGGCCCAACTGATCGTCGACCAGATCACCCAATTCCCCCCCGAAACCCGTTTCCAGATTTTGGCTCCCGTGGTG
>JBFFCR010000363.1:0-4415 GCA_041559855.1 Anaerolineae bacterium
CACGTCTACAGGGTAGTGGGGGGGATGGGTGTCCCTCAGATCGGTTGGAGAAGCGTGCTTCGACCAGGGTTTGGCCCAAACAGCCAGTGTGATTAGAAGCTCCAACCGGCCTGAGGGTATGCCCGTGTTGCCGTGTCTAGCCGTAGCCATGCGCAGCCATAGCTTGTGCCAAGGCGGGAGGAGGGACTCGCGCGAAACCAGTGGACCCGTTCTTTGGGCTCGCACCCCTGCGACAGCGCATCAACGACAAGACTCTACGAGGAGAGACAAATGAGAAAGAGCGTACGACTACCAGGAGTTGCACTACTACTAGCCGTGGTCATGATTGTCGGCCTACTCCCCCTGTCCTTTGCGGAGCCGGCGGAGCGCGTGCTGATCGAGTACCTGCCCGGCAAAGGCGCGATGCTTCGCGACACGGTGCTGGGAGCGGGCGGCGAGATCCATCACGAATTCGACCGCATCAATGCGATGGCAGTCACCGTGACTGCGCGCTGGGCCAACCGTCTGTCCAAGGACCCGAACGTGGTCTCGATTGCGCCTGATGCCAAGCGCTACCTGGCTGCAGATCCGACTCAAGAGCAGGTGGAGCCCTACGGCATCGAGCGCGTGCAGGCCCCCCAGGTGTGGGCCGAGGGGTTCGAGGGTGAAGGCGTCACCGTCTGCATCATCGACACCGGATTGTATGCGGCCCACGAGGACATTGACGACGACTATGTGCTCGGCGGGTTCTCCCAGGATCCGCTCAGCGAGTGGTACGAGGATGGCTACGGGCACGGAACCCACGTCGCCGGCACCGTCAGCGCGGCAGACAATGACATCGGCGTCATCGGCGTGAGCCCGGGCAAGGTCACCCTGTACATGGTCAAGGTCTTTGGCCAGGATGGCCTGTGGACCACTTCCTCGGACTTGATGGAAGCTGCCTTCATCTGCGCCGACAACGGGGCAGACATCATCAGCATGAGCCTGTCCGGGGCTGGGGATAACGGGCCAGAGAAGAAGGCCTTCGACACCCTGTACGAGCAGGGCATCCTGTCGGTCGCTGCCGCCAGCAACGGCGGAAACCGCCAGAAAGCCTTCCCGGCGTCGTACCCGTCGGTCATCTCGGTGGCTGCCACCGACATCGACAACGTCGTTGCCGACTTTTCGAACCAGAACAAGTGGGTCGAGCTGGCGGCGCCCGGCGTGGGCGTGCTGAGCACAGTGTCCTACGTCCCCGATAGCTGGCTGTACGTGGGTGAGGAGGCATTCCAGGCGAACCCGATGGAGTTCGCGCCGTACGGAGAGGTCACCGGCAGCCTGGTGGATGGTGGCCTATGCTTGGCCAGCGATCCTGCTGCGGATTGGACCGGCCAAGTAGTGCTGTGTAGCCGCGGCGAGGTCACCTTTGCGGAAAAGGTGACGAAGGTCATGGACAACGGCGGCGCAGCAGCGGTCATCTATAACAACGCCGAAGGTCTCTTCAGCGGTACCCTTGGCGAGGCGGGCGACTGGATCGTCGCCATCAGCATCAGCCAGGAAGACGGACTGGCGGCGCTGGCCTATCTCGGCCAGGATGCCACTGTGAAGAGCGCCGCACCGATCCCGGGTAGCAGCTACGAGGCCTGGAATGGCACCTCGATGGCCACGCCGCACGTCGCTGGTGTTGCGGCGCTGTTGTGGAGCGCCAACCCGGACTGGACCAATGTTCAGCTTCGCGAGGCCATGGCCGCCACTGCCCTGGACCTCGGCGATCCCGGCAGAGACATTGCCTACGGCTACGGGCTGGTGCAGGCCTACGATGCTTTGCAGTACCTGCTGAACATGGGACCCGGGCAGGGACCCAAAGGACCTAATCACTAGAAACGAGCTTGGCAGGAAGCGATAGCCTGTCAAGAACGGCGTAGCGAGAGCCAGGTTGGGCTGTCCCCCAGCCTGGCTCTTCCCTTTCTCAATGCTCAGTGTGGGCCACAGCCCACACCCGGGCAGGAGTTGGGCTGTGGCCCAACGCGAGCTGGAATGGCTTGTCGTCTTTCCTGGCGCCTAGCCAGCCTTTCCTCTACCCCAACGCTCGGCATGGGCTACAGCCCGCGCCCGCAGAGCGTGGGGAGCAGACCGTGACGCCGCCGATCTGTGCCAATTCGACAGGATACCCGTAACCTCAGGGCTTGTTCTGCGTCTATAGGGTAGTGGGGGGGGATGGGTGTACCCCAGATCGGTTGGAGAAGCGTGCTTCGACTAGAGCTTGGCCCAAACAGCCAGTGTGATTCAGAAGCTCCAACCGGCCTGGGGGTATGCCCGTGTTAGCGTGTCAAGCCGTAGCCATCTGCCGATAGCCTATGCCAAGGCGGGAGGAGGGACTCGCGCGATACCAGTGGACCCGTTCTTTGGGCTCGCACCCCAGCAGCAGTGGACTATCAACAGCAAGACTCAACGAGGAGAGACAAATGAGAAAGAGCGTACGACTACCAGGAGTTGCACTACTACTAGCCGTGGTCATGATTGTCAGCCTGCTCCCCATGTCCTTTGCGGAGCCGGCGGAGCGCGTGTTCATCGAGTACCTGCCCGGCAAGGGCGCGATGGTCCGCAACAGTGTGCTGGCTGCCGGCGGGCAGATCCACTTTGAATTCGATGGGATCAACACCCTCGCTGTGAGCCTGACGGGGCGCTGGGCCAGGCGGCTTGCCAAGGACCCGAATGTGGTGATGGTCGAGGCCGACCCCTGGCGCTACCTGGACGCCGATCCGTATGAGGAGCAGGTGATCCCCTATGGCATCGACTACGTCCAGGCCCCCCTCGTTTGGGCGGAGGGGTACTATGGAGACGGCGTCAAGGTCTGCATCATCGACACCGGGTATGGCATTCACCACGAGGACCTTGAGGGCATCGCGGTGGACGGCTACTCGCAGGTCGATGAGAACTGGGCCTTTGACGGCTACGGGCACGGGACGCACGTTGCCGGCACCATCAACGCCATGGACAACGACATCGGCGTCATCGGCGTGAGCCCGGGGCGCGTCGAGTTCTTCATCGTCAAGATCTTTAACGATGCCGGCGAGTGGGTGCCCAAGGCGCGCGCCTCGAACCTGATGGCGGCGGCGCAGATGTGCGCCGACAACGGGGCCAAGATCATCAGCATGAGCCTGGGCGGCAGCAGCAAGCCCCTGCCGGAGAAAAAGACCTTCGATGCCCTGTACGAGCAGGGCGTGCTGTCGGTCGCGGCCGCGGGCAACCAAGCGTCTGACCTGGATCACTATCCTGCCTCCTATCCGTCGGTTGTCTCGGTGGGGGCGATCGATTCCAGCTACACTGTGGCCGACTTTTCCAACTTTAACGATGGGACCGAGCTGGCGGCGCCCGGCGTCAGTGTGCTGAGCACCGTGCCCTATGCGGCCCTGGCCGGGGTGACCGTGGATGGTGTCTTCTACCGCGGAACCGGCATGACCTATGCCGGCTATACGCCGGAGGGCGGCGTAGGCGGTCCGTTGGTGGACGGCGGTCTGTGCCTGCCCACCGATACCGCCGGTGACTGGACCGGCGCTGTCGTCCTGTGCGAGCGCGGCGACGCCTCCTTTGCCGAAAAAGTGGCAAAGGCCATGGAGGGCGGCGGCATCGCGGCGGTCGTCTACAACAATCTGCCTGGAGACTTTGCCGGGACGCTGGGCGAAGAGGGCGACTGGATCCCGGCTATCAGCCTGAGCCAGGAAAAGGGGCAGTTCCTCGTTGCCAACATGCTGGGCGAGTTGGGCACAGTCGAGAACTACCCGCCAACCACCGGAAGCGGCTACGAGGCCTGGGGCGGCACGTCGATGGCCACCCCGCACGTCTCTGGTGTTGCGGCGCTGCTCTGGAGCGCCAATCCGGATTGGACCAATGCCCAGATCCGCGAGGCGATGGTCATGACCGCCATGGATCTCGGCACCGAGGGCTGGGATCCCTACTACGGCTATGGGCTGGTGCAGGCGTACGATGCCCTGCAATACCTGCTGAACATGGGACCAGGGCAGGGACCCAAAGGACCCAAGCACTAGAAGCGGGCTTGGCAGGAAGCGATAGCCTGTCAAGAACGGCGTAGCGAGAGCCAGGTTGGGCTGTCCCCCAGCCTGGCTCTTCCCTTTCTTCAAGCTTGCCACGAGCTCTCCCTAATCCGAGCCCGATTGCTCGTGCTGAGCCACAGCCCACACCCGGGCAGAGGCCATCCCAATCTCCACGTCCTGTGATGTTGAGCGTGGCGAAACATCTCACTTCTGTTCGTCTTGGGTCGATTCAGAGACCTCTCAGTCGCTACGCTTCTTCGGGGTGACATCTTTCGGGCTTCCCTACCGCTCGATCTTGCCCGGCAGGATGTAGGGATAGTCGCGCCGCAGGAGCCTGGTCCGCAGCCAGCGGTCGATGCGCCGGAAGGCGAGGTAGAGCGTCCAGATCAGGGCGTCCTCGCG
>JBFFCR010000364.1:0-4401 GCA_041559855.1 Anaerolineae bacterium
ACGCCCCGGCCGATACGCTGACCGCCAAGTTTGAATCCCGTGAGCAGTGGGACTTGGAGGGCGAGGCGACCCAGGCAGAGGTCAAGGGGGCGATTGGCGAGCGGCTGCTGGGCGTCGTGTTTGGCATTGCCGCGCAACTGGTGGAGGAGGGTGTTGCCAGCGCTGAGGATACCGACCGGGGCGCCCTGGTGGGCTTGCGCTGGGCGCGCGGTCCCTTTGGCATGATGAACGAGCTGGGCGTGGAGCGGGCGCTCGAATTGGTGGAGAAGCTTGCCGCGCACGATGATTCCTTCGCTGTGCCCGAGTTGCTCGCCAAGCAGGCAGCTACGGGCCGGCCCTGGACGTTGCGCGACGTCAAGGTTGAAGTGCAGGACCACATTGCCACCATCACCATGAACCGACCCGAGGCGATGAATGCCCTCAACGGGAAGGTGTTGCGCGAGCTGAAGGAGGCGGTCGCTCAGGTGCGGGACGATCCCGCCGTGCGCGTGGTGATCATCACCGGCGAAGGCCCGGCCTTTGTCGCCGGAGCCGATATCCGGGCCATGATGGCCAAGAACATGGTCGAGATCCGCAGCTTTACCCAATTCGGGCAAGGCGTGTTGGGTGACATCGAGAAGCTTGAGAAGCCGGTCATCGCTGCTATCAACGGTTTCGCCCTGGGTGGGGGACTGGAGCTTGCGCTAGCTTGCGACATCCGCCTGGCCTCGACGGACGCACGGATGGGCTTCCCTGAGGTCGGCCTGGGCATCTTCCCTGGACTGGGTGGGACGCAGCGGGCAACCCGCTTGATCGGCAAGGGGCGGGCGTCTGAACTGATTTTCACTGGGATCCAGATCGGCGCCGAAGAGGCGGAAAAGATCGGGCTGATCAATCGGGCGGTGCCGCCCCACAAGTTGGGGTCCGAAGCACGGCGCATGGCGCAGCGGATTGCCAGGCAGGGGCCGATCGCAGTCGGCCGGGCCAAGGCAGCCATCAACCAGGCTTTGCAGGGTGGCCTGGATGATGGGGTCGCCTTTGAGCTCGAGGCCGTGACGCTAACGTTCGGCACTGAGGATCAGAAGGAGGGCATGCAAGCTTTCCTGGAGCGGAGAAGCCCCGATTTCAAGGGGCGGTAGCGGGGAGTACAGCGAACGCAGGATCATATCCGCAGGCTATCTGCGGAGTGTCTGGAGGATTCCTGGTGTCTGATGAGAAGAAGGTGGTCCGGAAAAGAATCGAAGCCGCCCGCGAAATGGGCCGGTTGATGGCCGAGTACTATCTTGAGCTTGATCGGGCTTCCACGACGGGGGAGCAAAAAGTCGCGTGGTGCACCAGCGTCGGACCAGCCGAGATACTACGGGGCATGGGGTTCCTGGTCTACTTTCCGGAGACGCACGCCGCGATGTTGGGGGCGACGCGCACGGCTACCGACCACATACCCCATGCCAATGCGCTGGGTTACTCGCCAGAGATATGCTCGTACCTGACGTCGGATGTTGGCGCCTATGTGCAGGGATTCACGCCGCTGACAAGGGCCTATGGTATCGAGAGCATACCAAGGCCCGACGTGCTGGTTTTCAACACAAATCAGTGCCGCGATGTGCAGGATTGGCTGGCGTGGTACGCCCGAGAATTCAACGCCCCGCTTCTGGGGGTGCACACCTACAGGGGCGTTGGCGAGGTCACTGAGAGCCACATCCTATCCATTGCCAAGCAGATGGAGGAACTGGTCCCGCCGCTGGAGGAGGTAATGGGCGCCCCGTTTGACATGGACCGCTTCAAAGAGGCGGTGGCGTTGTCCCGGGAGTGTTCCGATCTATGGAAGAAGGTATTGGACACCGCAGCGGCGTCGCCCTCTCCCCTGACCTTCTTCGACGGGACTACGCTGATGGGACCGGCAGTGGTCGGGAGAGGAACCCAGTGGGCGCTCGACTTTTACGAGATGCTGCTGGCCGAGTTGGAAGAACGAGTGGAAGATGGCGTGGGCGCTGTGGAGGGAGAGCAGTTCAGGATCTACTGGGAAGGCATGCCGGTCTGGGGCAGGTTGAGAGCCCATTCCGAGTTGTTTGCGGGGTTGGGTGCTTGCGTGCTGGCCTCGACCTACTGCAATAGCTGGATATTCAGTGCCCTGGATCCGGATGATCCGTTTGTCAGCATGGCCCGGGCGTGCACCGAACTGTTCATCGTCCGCTCGGACGAGGTCAAGGAGAAATACATCAAGGAGATGGTCGATTTCTTCAGGGTTGATGGGATCGTGTTTCACAACGCCAGGACATGTCCCAACAACTCCAACGGCAACTATGGCATGCCGCAACGCCTCAGAGCCGAGACGGGCATCCCGTGCCTGACCATCGACGGGGATCTGAACGACCTGAGGTGCCTTTCCGACGAGCAGACCAACACCAATATCGAGGCATTCATTGAGCAACTCGAGGAGAGAGGGGGCTAGATAGCATGTTGGAGTCGCTCTTCAGGCCGAAGGCTGTGGCGATCATTGGCGCATCCACCAAGGAGCTGAGCATAGGCAACCGCGTCGTCAAGAACCTGCTGGACTTTGGGTACAAGGGAGCGATCTATCCCATCAACCCGAAGGCAGACGAGGTTCGGGGCGTCAAGGCTTACGGATCGATTCTGGACGTGCCCACCGATGTTGATGTCGTGCACATGGTCATCCCTGCCAAGTTTGTCCCGCAGGCGATTGACGATTGCGGGCAAAAGGGGGTCAAGTTCGTAATCCTCAACGGGGGAGGCTTTGCAGAAGTCGGCCCCGAGGGTGCTGCCATACAGGAAGACAGTCTCGCCAGGGCCGGCAAGCATGGCATCAGGATCTTTGGTCCAAACTGCCAGGGGATCATCAACACCGATCCGGAGGTGCGGGCCTACTGCAACTTTACCTTCACCAAACCAGATCCCGGCTCCATCTCGATCGTGGCTCTGAGCGGTGGCGTAGCCGAGGTGATCCACCAGGCCTTTTCTGCGGCAGGCGTCGGCACGCGGATGTACGCCTCCAACGGAAACGCTTGCGACGTCACCATCCCCGAGATCCTCAGGTACTATGGCGACGATGAGGGCACGCATGCGATCGTCCTCTACGTCGAAGGTCTCAGGGATGCTACGACCTTCCTCGAGGTTGCCAAGGACGTGGCGGCGAGAAAGCCGATTCTGGCCATGAAGGCGGGGCGCACGCTGGAAGGGGCAAAAGCGGCCGCCTCCCACACCGGAGGGTTGGCCAAAATTGACCTGGCAACTGACCTCATCCTGGAGAAGGCGGGCATCCTCTCCTTCAGAGACGAACGGGAGCTCTGTCAAGCGGCCATCGCATTCTCGTCCCAGCCAATCCCCAGGGGCAAACGGGTGGGCATGATCACCAATACGGGTGGTCCTGCCGTCATCGCCACCGACGTGCTCGTCGGCGCGGGGTTGGAGATCCCGCCCCTTTCCGACCGGGCCAAGGAGACCCTTGAAGGGATTCTGTTCCCCGAAGCTACTATCGGTAATCCGGTGGACGTGCTTGCCACTGCCGGGGCAGAGCATTTCCGGGCCGTCATCGACACCATGATGGACGAGGATCAGATCGACAGCATCCTCATCCATCTCGTGACTCCGTTCTTTGTCGATACGGAGAGCATCGCTAGAGAGATCGCCGAGGTGAACCAGCAAAAGAAAAAGCCCATTGTCTGCAACCTCATGACCGACAGGCGCCAGTGGACAGGGGTGGTGAACATCCTCAGGGACGGGGATGTTCCATGTTACGATTTCCCGGGTACGGCAGCCAGGGCGCTGGTGGCGTTGACCCGCTATGGCGAGATCCGCTCGCGAGAGATAGGCGAGGTTAGACAGTTCGATGACGTGCAGCGTGACAGGGCGACCGCCATCCTCCAGGGGGCCAATGCGGAGGGGCGGGAGTTTCTCTCGGCAGCCGAGGTGTACGAACTCTTGGGCGCGTACGGCATCCCTGTGGCGGACTGGCGCGTGACCAGTGGCGTTGGCGAGGCCGTGGAGGCTGCTGCCCAGATCGGGTTCCCCGTAGTGGTCAAGGCTGACTCTGATGCGATCGTGCACAAGAGCGACGTCGGCGGCGTGGCGGTGGACCTCAGAGATAGGGATGCCGTACGCTCAGCGGCGGAGGCGATGGGCGAAAAGCTGGGAGCCGAAGGTTTGAGGTTCCTTGTTCAGAAGTTCTGCCCCGGCGGCATGGAGATCATTGTCGGAGCCAAGGCCGAAGGGGAGTTTGGACACCTGATCATGTTTGGGATCGGCGGGATCCATGTGGAGCATCTGGAGGATGTAGTCTTTAAGCTTTCGCCGCTCACAACGGTGGAAGCGCGCGAGATGCTCACCTCCATCAAGGCCGCTCCGCTGCTGGATGGCGTGAGGGGGGCTGCGGGCGTGGACAAGGAGGGGATCGTTGAGGTCATC
>JBFFCR010000365.1:0-4392 GCA_041559855.1 Anaerolineae bacterium
ATGGAGATCGCTCGTGAAGGCGTCGAGTGCTTCTTCCTCGAGGGCGTATGCGTAGTTGATCGGGATCTTTGTCGCTTCGGCGACCTGCTCCACGGTCAGCTCTTTTGCTTCGCGAGCTACCCGAAGACGTTCTCCCAACTCACCCATGGCTCGACCTGTCCTGCATTACCACCCCTCTTGGTTTGCCGTCGGCAGCCGCTAACGGTAGTCCCCGATAAACAGCGGGTATTATACCAGGTTTCGCAGGCATTGACAACGACAGGCGCGGCGTGGGACGGACCGCCCGTATGCGTGGGCGCAAGCGGGGCTGCAATCGCCAAGACCAGTTGCTTGACGCCCCGTGCCTTGTCTAGTACAATGGTATGGCTTTGGCCGAGACCAGCGTGGCTGTAAACGTCAAGATCAAGGGGTGACTATCTTTGTCGGACCTAAAGACCGGAATCGTGCTCCAAGCCCGGAGTGGGCGGCACAGAGTCGAGGATGGGGAGAACACTGTCTTCTGCCAGATCCGTGGCAGGCTCAAGCAGGAGAGGCTGTATACAGACTTGATCGCGACTGGTGACCTGGTGCGTTGGCGCCCGACACGACCGGGCAGGGGCGTAATCGAGGATGTGTTGCCCCGAGAGACGCAACTCAGCCGGCTGCGGCCTGGGCCGCAGCGCGTTCCCATTGAGCACGTGATTGTCGCGAATCCAGATCAAGCAGTGTTCATATTCGCAGTCAGGGAACCGTATCCACGCCCAAGGATGCTGGACCGTTTGCTGATCCTCGCCGAGAACAGTGATCTGCCGGTAATTGTCTGCGCCAACAAGATCGATCTCGTGGACGAGACACACGAGTGTTGGGGGGTCTTTGCTGTCTATCAGGAGATTGGATATCCAGTCATGCGTACCAGCGCTCGCACCGGCGAGGGAGTTGAACAGCTTCGCGCGAAGCTGGCTGGCAAGCTCAGTGTGCTGTCCGGCCCATCCGGGGCGGGAAAGACCAGTCTACTCAATGCCGTTCAGCCGGGGCTTGGGCTCAAGACCCGGCAGATCAGCGAGGCAACCGGAAAAGGCCGGCACACGACGGTGAGTGTGCGCCTCTGGCCACTTGAGGGCGGCGGGTACGTGGCTGATACGCCGGGCCTGCGCGAGGCCGGCTTGTGGGATGTCGAGCCTGAAGAACTCGCATGGCACTTTGTAGAGATGCGCCCGCATTTGAGCGATTGTCGCTTTTCCAGCTGCACGCATACCCACGAGCCTGGCTGTGCCGTCAAAGAGGCTGTTCGTGCTGGCTCTGTTAGCGCCATGCGATACGATAGCTACTGCAGGTTGCTGGCGGGGGAGTGAGGTGTGCCACTATGGGGGACTCCTGAATCGGTACAATGTTTCCTGTTTTCCCTGCCTTGTTGTATAATGCCGCGGAGTATAGTAAAGACAAAGGAGTCTGATCATGGCCAAATTCGTGCCAGAGCCCTTCCGAATCAAGACGGTCGAACCTATCAGCATGACAACGCGGGAAGAGCGGGCGGCGTTGCTCGAGCAGGCGGGATTCAACTTGTTTCTTGTGCCGGCAGCGAATATCTACATTGATCTGCTCACGGACTCGGGTACTTCGGCAATGAGCGACAACCAGTGGGCCGGCCTGATGCGCGGTGATGAGTCCTACGCCGGCTGTCGCAACTTTTACGGGCTGGAGTCGGCTATCCAGGAGATCTTTGGCTTTAAGTACTTTGTACCCACGCATCAGGGGCGAGCTGCTGAGAGTGTGCTGTTCTCAATTGTGGTGAGACCGGGGCTGCAGGTGCCGAGCAACATGCATTTTGACACAACGCGCGCCAACGTGGAGGCGCGGGGCGGGGTGGCTGCTGACTTGGTGATCGACGAGGGCAAGGATCCAACGAGTCACCATCCGTTCAAGGGCAACCTGGACATTGAGAAGCTGAAGGCCTTCATCGAGCGTGTGGGCCCCCGAAACATCCCGCTGGGTATGATCACCATCACGAATAACTCGGGTGGAGGACAACCCGTTTCTGTGGCCAACATCCGGGAGACGTCAGCGGTGCTGCACGGGTACGGGATTCCATTCTTCGTAGATGCCTGCCGCTACGCAGAAAACGCCTACTTTGTGAAACTTCGGGAAGAAGGGTATGCGGGCAAGAGCACCCTGGAGATTGCGCGCGAGGTGTTTTCGTATGCGGACGGCTGCACCATGAGCGCCAAGAAGGATGCCTTGGTCAATATCGGTGGCTTTTTGGCCATGAATGATGCCGATCTATATGAGCGGGCCTGCCAGGAGTTGATACTGCGCGAGGGGTTTCCAACGTACGGCGGGCTGGCAGGAAGGGACTTGGAGGGCATGGCGCGCGGGCTGTGGGAGGGCCTTGACGAGCAATACCTGGCCTATCGTCTGGCTCACACCCGGTACCTGGCCGATCGGCTGGCTGAAGCTGGCGTGCCAATCGTGGAGCCGCCAGGAGGGCATGCTGTCTATCTTGATGCGCTGCGCTTTCTGCCAGAGATGCCCCGGGAGCTGCTCCCGGGGCAGGCGCTGGTGGCGAGTCTGTATCTGGAGGGAGGTCTACGCACCGTCGAAATCGGCAGTGTGATGTTCGCCCGGACGGATGAGCAGACGGGAGAGACGATCTACCCTGACCTGGAGCTGGTCCGGCTGGCGATCCCGCGGCGAGTGTATACGCAGTCTCACTTGGACTATGTGGTCGACACGATCGCAGCCCTGCACCAGAAGCGAGAGACGATCAGGGGCCTGCGGATTGTCTACGAGACCCGTTTTCTGCGTCACTTCACGGCACGGTTTGAGCCAGTATGAGGCACTGCCCGAGGGCATGTCTCCTGGCCGGCAGGCTGCAGCGATACGGCGTTTGCGATAGGCGGTGCGGGAGGTGCAGAGCATGAAACTGACATATATCCGCTGGTCGATGACGATAATCGAGACGGAGGGGTTGACGATCATTACCGATCCGGTGTTTCGCATGCTCGGCGTGCCGCAGGCACCCAGGTCGTATTCACCCGAGCGGCTGCCCCGGCCTGACCTCGTCTTTGTCTCGCACACGCATATCGATCATTTCGCCCCTGCAGTCCTCAAACGGCTCGAACCTACTACGCCAGTGTGGATGCCTGCTGACAAGGTGCACAAGGCTACGCAGCTTGGACTGCTCAGACTGCGGGGTGTCCACGAGTGGGAGACCGATCAGTTCAAAGGCGTGCAGCTCACGGCGGTGCCGGCAATGCATTCAGGAGGGGAGTTGGGGCTTGTGGTCGAGGGCGACCGGACGGTATACTTTGCTGGCGATACGTCCCTGGACCGCGAGTTGTTTCGCACCATAGGCCAGCGCTGGAAGCTGGATGCGGTGCTGTTGCCGATTGGGAACTTGCACGTGATGGGGATACCGTTTGGGCACATCGGCCCACGCAAGGCACCGCAGGCGCTGCGGATGTTGGGGGAGCCCCGGATCGTTGTCCCAACCCATTACAGCGGCATGACACTTGGTCCGTTGATGTACTTCCGCGGCACCCCGCGAAAGCTTGCAGAAGCTGTGCATGAGGCGGAGTTGGGTGCCATTGTCGGCTCGCTGCGTCCCCTTGAGACTGTGGAGATCTGACCTCAGTGCGGCGCCGCTGGTTGACCAAGGCCGGGCCTGGAGAAGCCACCCGTGACTCGCCTCTGTCGGTGTTCGGGGTTCGGGGCGTGCGATCCGGGCACTCAGAGAAACTTCTCGACCAATGTGATCGACTGGGCTCCAGCCCAGGCCACCAGTATGGTCTTGACAGTCTTGCCCAGGCCACAGAACAGCAGAAAACGCCAGACGGGGTAGCGCAGGCTGCCAGCAGCGATGCCAGCCAAGTCAAGAAATGGGTTGGGTATCACAGAGAGGATGAAAATAGTAATGCCACCTCTGCGCTCCATCCAGGCAACGAGGCGGCGATAGGTTGGGGTGTCCTCGATTACAGCCCGTCCCCCAAATCCTGCTGCATAGCCGGTTAGCTCGCCTATCGCTGAGCCCAGGCCTGCGGCCAGTCCGACGGGCACCGGTGGTAGTGCGCTGCCCATGGCAAAGACCAGAGCCAGCCAGGGAGCGGGTAGAACGATTGTGGCGTTTCCCAGGATGCTGATGAGCACGAGTCCCGGATAGCCGAGTGCCGCCAATTCCGCTAGCCTGTCGCGAAAGACAAATATGACGACGCTGATTACCAGAACTAGGATGATGATGAGGGCGCGGAAGAGCCTGCCAGTCCAGATGGAAGGGGATTGGCGCGGGCCTGCTGGCGGCTGTGGGTCGCTCATCGAGGCTTTAGGGGTGGCGCCGGTGCGCCGATGCGTACAACACGGGCAGTCCCGCTCAGGCCGTGGGTGGCGTTGACCGCATCCACGATCAGCTCTGTCTGTCGC
>JBFFCR010000366.1:0-4386 GCA_041559855.1 Anaerolineae bacterium
GCTCCGAACGGGCGACTCACGGTAACACATGAAATGTAGGTAGAATAACCTAGCGCGCCGGGCCACAGAGGGCCCTGTGTTGAGGATTGGATGCAAGACAAAATAACTGACGACTTGGCTGCTTTGTTAGAGGTCGTACCTCCGGAAATCGCGCAGGCGATCCGAAAAGAGAATCATGGGGATGATCTGCTTGAGGTGGTGCTTGATCTGGGGCGCGTGCCGGAGGCACGTTTCCTGAAGGGCGAAGTGATCCTCAACCCCCGAGAGATCACGCAAGACGAGATAGACTTTGTGGTCGATCGGGTTGGCGACTTTACCACCGACAACAGGGCAGGCATCGAGCGTACCCTGCACCGCATCTCAAGCATACGCAACCGTCGTGGAGGCATTGTTGGCCTGACGCTCCGTGTGGGACGGGCAGTGTACGGCACCATCGATATCATCCGCGACCTCCTGGTATCGGGGAAAAGCATTCTACTGCTTGGCAGGCCTGGTGTCGGCAAGACAACCTTGCTCCGCGAAGCAGCTCGGGTCCTGGGTGATGAAAAGCGCGTAGTGGTGGTGGACACGTCGAACGAGATCGGCGGTGATGGCGACATCCCCCATCCCGCCATTGGCCGCGCGAGGCGCATGCAAGTATCCCAACCCGACTTTCAGCACGAGGTGATGATCGAAGCAGTGGAGAATCACATGCCCGAGGTGATCATCATTGACGAGATCGGCCGAGAGGCAGAGGCCGCGGCGGCAAGGACCATCGCCGAGCGAGGCGTGCAACTCGTGGGCACTGCGCACGGCAACACGCTCGACAATCTACTCCAGAACCCAACGCTCTGCGATCTGGTGGGTGGGATCCAGGCGGTGACCCTGAGCGATGAGGAAGCGCGCAGGCGTGGGACGCAAAAGACAGTACTTGAGCGCAAAGCCCCTCCGACCTTTGACGTGGTGATCGAGATCAAAGACTGGCAATATCTGGCTGTCCACCACGACGTGGCAGCTTCAGTGGATGCATTGCTGCGTGGGCGCGCCCGTCCGCCAGAGATGAGGTACCGTGACGAGTCGGGCCAAGTACAGGTTGAGCAACCCACAACAGCTCTGCAAATGCCGCAGCCCGAGGATGCTCCCCTGCGCACTACACCCGCCCGTCAGCAGGCGCCATCGCGTACGCTGCGCGTATATGCCTATGGCCTGGGCAAGAACCGGCTCCGCCAGGCAGCTCAGAACCTGCACTTGCCGGTAGAGTTGGTGGTAGATGTCGAGAATGCCGATGCGGTGATGACGCTCAAGAACTATTACAGGCGCCGGCCTCAGCCCCTGAACAACGCGGAGAGGCGAGGGGTGCCGATCTATGTCTTGCGCGCCAACACGGTGAACCAGATAGAAAGCTGTCTGGCCGACATCTTTGGCCTGGATGTCACCGAGCTAGACCCAACAGCCATTGCCATGCGCGAGACAGAGCAAGCCATTCATGCGGTGCTGTCCGGAAAAAAGGCCGTGGACCTGACACCGCGCAACTCCTACATCCGCCGCCTGCAGCACGAGCTCGCACGCCAGGCGAACCTGGTCTCTCACAGCTACGGCAAAGATCCCCAGCGCCACGTGCGGATCTTTGGCACGCCACGCAATTGAGTCTGGACAGACAGTCGATACCACAATTGTAGCATTCAAGGAGGATACGATGACATTTAGATTCCCGTCGGATGAGTGGATCAAGGCCATGGCGGTGGAGGTCAACAACAGTGATGCCTACCGCAAATCGGCCGCCAAATGGGAAGGTGACTTTTACTTCATCTGCGAGCCGGGACCAGGGCTGGCGGAATCAGTGGCGCTCTACATCGACTTGTGGCACGGTGAGGCCCGGTCAGCCTACGAGGTCGCTGACGAGAGTGAAAAGGAGCCCGAGTTTATCATCCGCGCACCGGTGAGCACCTGGCGCCGTGTGATCGAGAAGAAACTGGACCCGATCCAGGGGATGATCACCGGCCAGCTCAAGCTCAAAGGGACCATGAGCAAGATCATGCGCTTCCCGAAAGCTGCCGCCGAGCTGGTCAACTGCGCCACCAAGGTGCCAACCGAGTTCCCATCATAATCCCTGACCGCCCAGCACGGGTCACCCAGTGAACGGTTGCCGGCGCGAGCGCGCGTCCGGGCGTTGGCCGTTGGGAACAGGGTCAACCGGGAAGAGGAGTTGCCATGCCTTATGTGACTGTAGCGGGCGCGCGCGCCCATTACGTCCATAGGCGGCCGGTGCCAGCGGATCGGCCGCCTATAGTCTTTGTCCACGGTGCCGGAGGGACGCACCAGCATTGGCTCTCTCAGGTGCGTGACCTACCCAACTCGCAGACCTATGCCCTGGACCTGCCAGGCCACGGCGGATCGGAAGGCACAGGCAAGGACAACATCGCAGCGTATGGTGACTGGCTCGCGGCGTTTCTCGATGCCATTGGCGAGGAACGGGCCATCCTGGTTGGCCATTCTATGGGCGGGGCGATTGTCCTGGATCTTGCCCTGCGACATGCGCCACGGGTTGCAGGCTTGGGGCTGGTGGGCACGGGCGCGCGCCTCCGCGTAATGCCTGCCATATTCGAGGGCATCCGCCAGGACCCAAAGGCTGCTGTGAGACTCATTTGCGACTTTGCCTTTGGGCCTGAGGCGCCTGAGGAGATGGTGCGCCTTGGCCGGCGCCAAATGGAAGCCATCTCGCCTGACGTCTTTCACGGGGACTTTACAGCGTGTGACGCCTTCAACGTGATGGATCAGTTGGGAGAGATCGCTGTTCCCGCTTTGGTCCTGTGCGGCTCCCAGGACCAGCTCACGCCTTCCAAATACTCGATCTACCTGCGCGATCATATCGCGCACGCTGTGCTCCACCTGATCGAGGGGGCCGGACACATGGTCATGGTCGAAAGACCCAAAGCTGTGGCGGAGGCCCTATCCGCCTTCGCAGCGGATCTCTAGAGAGTACAGTCCCGGCTGCCAGATTGCCTGTTGGGTTCAGTTTCCCAGGTCCCCGATCAACCTCAGCAGGACGGGCTGGATAGCCGCCAGTGCCCGGGCCCGGTGGCTGATCTGGTTCTTGAGGTCTGGTGCCAGTTCGGCCATCGTCTGCCCACCCTGCCCCACCACGACAAAGACGGGATCGTAGCCAAAGCCATGCTCGCCCCGGGGGCCGAAGCCGATTTCGCCCTCACAGGTACCCTCAGCGGTGTGAACCGTACCATCGGGCAGGGCGAGCGCCACAACGCAGCGAAAGCGCGCTGTCCGCTGCCCTGCCGGGACATTGGCCAGCACATCCAGCAGCTTGCGATAGCGATCGATATCGCTGGCATCTGGTCCGGCGTACCGGGCCGAGTGGACACCTGGCCCTCCACCTAGCGCGTCGACCTCCAGGCCAGAGTCGTCGGCCAACGACACAAGACCGGATGCCCGCGCGTACGCCAGGGCCTTGATGCGAGCGTTTCCCTCAAAGGTCTCCGCCGGCTCTTCTACCTCCAGCGTCAGGCCCTCGCGTGCCGGAAACGTGAACTCGACGGCCCCCGGAAGGTCCACCAGCAGTTCCTCGTATTCCCGTACTTTGCCTCTATTATTCGTGCCAACCAGCAGCTTAACCAAGCTACCCTCCTCTTGGGATCGAGTCCCAACTATAGCACTGTTGCGGGCAAACGACAAGTACCGTTCGTCCACCAGTGAGGGCTACCTCATCTGGAGTTCGCGAGCGACTATCACAATGGCGGTCTGCCGGAGTGGGCGCCCTGAGCCTGTCGACGGGCGCTCGCTCCGGCTCCTTCGACAGGCTCAGGATGACTCCGCTCGCTGGTTGGGGTAAATGGGGAGGGCATTCACCAGGCACTTGCCGAAGATTTGCCATCAGGGCTCTGCTTGGGGTACAATACGGCCAACGCAAATGACCGCGAGGTGAAGCATGAACCCAGGAGATAGCCTGTTCAACTCCAGTGCGGGGACGATGGCCGTTGTGGCTCTGGTACTGGCCTTGCTGGCCGTGGGAGGGGTCGTGTTCCTGCTGGCGAGGCAGCAGCGACTGCTGGGCCAGTACCAGCACCTGATGACAGGCACATCGGGCGGGAACTTGGAGCAAGTGTTGCACGATCACATCGCCCGCGTGCGCGAGACAGAGAGCCGCGTGGAGGCTGTAGATCGACTGGCTCATCGCCTGGAGAAGGCGGCCTACTTTAGCCTGCAGCACATGGGCATGGTGCGATACAACCCATTTCAGGAAACCGGCGGTGACCAGAGCTTTGCTGTTGCCCTCGTGGACGGTCACGGCAATGGAGTGGTTCTCTCCAGCCTTCACGGCCGTGACGTGACCCGTGTATACGCCAAGCCCCTCCAAAGGTGGGAATCGACCTATTCGCTCACCGACGAGGAGAA
>JBFFCR010000367.1:0-4359 GCA_041559855.1 Anaerolineae bacterium
GCGCAAGTCCCGGTCAAACTCGTCCAGGGTGTACCAGCAGACCGGCAGGTCGGTGTCATGGGCAAAGTCGGTCAGGAGGGAGGTCTTGCCATAGCCCGCCGGCGCAGAGATCAGGATCAGCTTGCGGTCCAGATGGGCATGGACAAAGTTCACCAGGCGGCGGCGTGGCAGAAGGTCATGGCGCCTCCGTGGGACGCGTAGCTTGGTTACGATCAGAGGAAGAGTAGGACTCGCCGCGCCAGATTGCCCTTTGCCAGAGTCTGGTTGTTTGGACTGCAGTTCTTCGGCCATAGTATCCGCTTTGGGTGGTGCCAAGGATGCAGGTCTCTCCCAGAGGCTGTTGCACAATTGCGCGATCCGCCTCGCGCCCCGAACCCAAGCCCGTCCAATTGTACCACAATTCGGTCCGGGACGTAACTTGCGCAGGGCTGCATCGTGGATGTAGGCAACTGGAGCCCTGGGGTATTTTTGCACCCACCTGCTATAACACCCACACGAGTATACCAGTTGTTGTCAGATTGGGGCAACTTGGGCAGGTTGACAGTCCACGGTATCAGGCTTTGCGGATTTGAGCTGGTGGTGGTATAATGGCGGTGTGTTACCCGGTAGTATGCCCTGAGGGCGCCGCCGTCAAGGGTAGAGGAGCACTTGTGACCGAGCGTACTCAGCCCCAACCAGAAAACGGACAAGCCAAGCGGGGGCCACTCCGTGGCCTGGACCTGGCGCGCAGGTTTGACATTATTGCAGCGCCAGGCCGCCGTGTGCTGCAAGGCCGGATCGTCCCTCTTCGCAGGATTCTAATCGTTCTGGGAATCATAACGGTAGGCATCGTCGCCAACGCGCTGTGGCTCACATTTCAGCCGAACCCGGGTCCGGCGGCAACGTTGGCAGCACTGAACCAGGCTGAATTTGAACGTGCCTTCGCCACAGCGACACCAACGCCTTCGGTCCCGCCACCGACTGAAGCACCAACCCCCACCGATATCCCTACACCCAAGCCTACGAACACGCTGGTGCCCTTGCCGACCGGTCGGCCCAAGCGCACACCGACTCCGGAGCCACCGTCCTCGCCCACGCCGATACCGGCGCCCCGGCTCGTGGCACCCAGCGACGGGGTGACAGCACTCGAGACGATGGACTTTGAGTGGGCTTGGGATGGATCGCCGCTGAAGGAAAACCAGGCCTTTGACCTCCGTGTCTGGTCGCTGCAAGAGGAGCAGATGGGCAGTCCGAGGCGCGGGGTGGTGCCTCCTACCACGGACACGCGGGTGACAGTCTCGCTGGCAGCCGTGCCAGCGATTATGGACTATGGGCCGGGTGATTATCTCTGGACTGTCGTCGTAGTGGAGGTGCCAGCCGATGGCTCTCCTGTGGTGGTGGTCGGCACCTGGGGCCAGGTATGGAGGCTGGTCTATCCATAGGTCCATCCTGCGAATGACGTCCTACGTTCCGTCTGCTTCCGGTGCGTGCGGTCCCCGAATGGCTGGTGCAGCCCTATCTATCCTATTGGCCCTGGATCCGCGTGGCTACAACCTGAGTGACCAGCCGCGTGGTGTGGAGCACTACGAGATTGACCAGCTCACCGGCGACGCGGCTGCTCTGATCCGCGCCCTCGGTCTAGAGCGAGCCCGGGAAGGTGATCGCTGTTCTCCTCACGATGGCGATTGTGGAGCAGGCTGGCCGATCCTAGATGCGGGGCGTGGCTAGCTAAACCCCGGCTGACCGTAGCTGGCCTTCATCCAGGCCAAAGTGGTGGCCGATCTCGTGTAGCACGGTTCGTCGCACCTGGGCCCGGATCTGATCCGGGGTGTGGCAGATGCGGAGGATTGGCTGGCGAAAGATGACA
Source organism: Anaerolineae bacterium (assembly GCA_041559855.1). Lineage (GTDB taxonomy): Bacteria > Chloroflexota > Anaerolineae > JAAYZQ01 > JAAYZQ01 > JBFFCR01. The sequence goes on from JBFFCR010000367.1 coordinate 1,847, forward strand.
ATCTTGTCGGGGACGGTCTCGCCGTAGGTAAAGCCCCTGTGGGTTTTGGGCACGCCCACGTAGAGGCCAAAGAGCAGGCTGCCGGGTCTGAGGCCGGCTTGGGCCAGTTGCTCCCGTGATGGCCACTCGGCGATGACGATGGCCACGTTGTCCATCCAGCCAGCAATCTCGCCGGGAAGGCCGGACAGAGCATCGTCTACCAGCTGTTCAAATGTTGGCAGGTCAATCATGAGGGCATTGTAGCATCAAACGGGCGGCGTGGCAAGGGGATCGGTTGGGCAAAGGCGCGATGGGGCGCCAACAGGGGGAGAGCATTGAGCGGACGGATCAACGTAGGCATTGTGGGCACCAAGTTCATGGGGCGGGCGCACAGCGTCGCGTATCTCAACGTGGCGCGCGTTTTCAACTTGTCAGCTCAGCCGGTGCTAAAGGCAGCCTGCGGACGGAACGCCGCGGATCTCGAGGTCTTTGCGCGGCAGTTTGGCTGGGAGAACACCGAGACTCGCTGGGAAGACCTTGTGGCACGGGACGACGTGCATCTGGTGGACATCTGCACTGGCAACGTCACGCATAAACCGATCGCCGTCGCCGCGGCCCAGGCGGGCAAGCACATCCTCTGCGAAAAGCCGCTGGCGATGGACGCTGCAGAGGCGCGCGAGATGCTCGATGCAGCGGAGGCTGCCGGAGTGTGCCACATGGTGGCCTTTAACTACCGGCGTGTGCCGGCGATTGCTCTTGCCAAGCAGTTGATCAAGGAGGACCGTGAGGCGGTCCCCAGCTTCTACGACGGACTGCGCTGCCAGCAAGTGCTCGACGCGGCGTTGGAGTCAGCGCGCAGCGGAGCTTGGGCACAGGTGCCGGGAGGGTAGCATGGACATCGTCTGCCTGGGTGAGCTGTTGATCGATATGCTTCCCGCCGAGGTAGGGCGGAGTCTGGTAGAGGTGTCAGCCTGGCGGCCCAAGCCAGGCGGCGCGCCGGCCAATGTGGCGGTTGCGGCGACCCGGTTAGGCGCGCAGTGCGCTTTCGTTGGAAAGGTAGGGGATGAGGCATTCGGTCACTACCTGGCGGGTGTGCTGCGCGATGAGGGCGTGGACGTCAGCGGGATGCGCTATGATACGGAGGCCCGTACGGGAATGGCCTTTATTGCCAAGCCGGACGAGAACTCGTACGATATCCTGTTCTACCGCAATCCGGGGGCTGACATGCGTTTGCGGCCCGATGAGCTGGACCGCGAGATGCTGGCGGGGGCAAGGGCCTTTCACTTTGGCTCGATCAGCCTGATCCAGGAGCCGAGCCGGAGTGCGACGCTGGAGGCGATCCGCCTGGCACGTGAGGGCGGCGCGCTGATCTCTATGGACGTCAACTACCGGCCCGACCTGTGGAGCCAGGACAGGGCTCGCGTCGAGGTGGATGCCGTGTTGGGATCGATGGACCTGGTGAAGGTGAATGAATTGGAGCTGGAGCTGCTCACTGGCAGCAGCGACTTGGCGAGGGGAAGTCAGGAACTGCTGGCCTATGGTCCCAGCCTGTGTGTGGTGACCCTCGGTTCTGAGGGCAGCTACTTTCGGGCGGCGCAGGGCGGCGAGGCGGTGCCGCCGTTCCAAGTGCAGACGGTGGATGCCACTGGCTGCGGTGATGCGTTCGTGGCGGGCCTGCTATGGCAACTGGTGAGCGGCGGCGAGTGGCGCGCACAACTGGAAGTGTCGCGGCTGCGCGAAGCGCTGCGCTATGCCAATGCCGTCGGTGCGCTTACCTCCACGCGGCAGGGGGCCATCCCGGCGCTGCCCACGGCAGACATGGTCGACGGGTTCCTTGTGCGGCAGGAGGACCGATGATGGGCGACGATCGATTTGAGTACAACCTCCGTGCCGTCCGGGAGCTTCTAGTAGCTGCCTACTCTGTCGATGAGCTGCGGGCGCTGGTCGATTATGATGAGGAGTTGGGGCAGCTGCGCCACGAGTTCTCTCCCAACGACGCGATACTGGATCTGGCGGACAAGACGATCGACTACTGCCTGCGCTACCTCATTCTCGACTATCTTCTTGAGTTGGTGAAGGGAGAGCGCCCGGCACAGTACACCCGCTTCGAAGGCGAGCTGCGGCGGGATCGAGGGCAAGCTGCTGGGGCCAGTATGTCTCTTACGGGAACGGGATGACAACAGTGAGGTGGGCACAGGGGTTGTTCTTCCTTAACGCCGTAATCTGGCTGGCACTTGGGGCAGTGAGTTTGACCCGGCTGGGGGGCCACGGGGGCCAGGTAGTGACGGCGCCGATGGTCGCCATCCTGATGTTCGGCAACGCGGGCGCGATGGCGCTCAGCGGCGCGCTGCTGCCCAAGCGGCGATTGCTGTTCTATCTCTTTGCGCTGGCGGTGCTGGCGGTCAACATTGTGCTGACCTTCACTGACCAGGTCGGCGCGCTCGATTGGATCACGTTTGCCGTCGATCTGGTGTTGCTGGGCACTTTGCTCGTCGCCAGGAGGTGGTTCGTTGTGGGACGAGGTGATCTTTAGC
>JBFFCR010000368.1:0-4338 GCA_041559855.1 Anaerolineae bacterium
CGACCAAATCTACGACGTGCGCGGACTCCGTGTCATCGTGGATTCGGTGCAGGATTGCTATGCCGCGCTGGGAGTCATACACTCACTCTGGAGGCCGATTCCGGGTCAGTTTGATGATTTTATCGCGACTCCCAAGGACAACATGTATCAATCCTTGCACACAGCTGTGGTCGGACCTGAGGGCAAGACGATTGAGGCTCAGATCCGTTCTCGCGAGATGCATCGAAGGGCCGAGCTCGGGATCGCGGCCCATTGGCGCTACAAGGAACGGGCAAAGCGTGACGTGGCATTTGAGAACAAGGTGGCCTGGCTCCGCTCGCTGATGGACTGGCGTTCTGATGTAGAAGACGCCCGGGAGTTCATTGATACGCTCAAATCAGATGTGCTTGAGGATAGGGTGTACGTTTTTTCGCCGATGGGCAAGGTGCTCGATCTGCCAGCGGGATCGACGCCCATCGATTTCGCCTACTACATTCACACAGAGGTTGGGCACCGCTGCCGCGGGGCACGCGTTAATGGGCGCCTCGTACCGTTGACCTACAAGCTTCAAAACGGTGACCAGGTTGAGATCATCACTGCGAAGCGGGGCGGGCCAAGCCGTGACTGGATGAGTCGCCATCTGGGGTACACCGGGTCAGCACGCAGCCGGCAGAAGATCCGCCGCTGGTTCCGAGATCAGAATCGAGAGGAGAACATTGCGTTTGGCCGCGAGCAGCTGCGCCGCGAACTCAAGCGGCTCAATCTGACGGACTCGATACGGTACCAGGAGATAGCAGAGCTTTACGACTACCCGTCGCTGGACGACTTTTTCGCGGCGATTGGTTTTGGAGATCTCAACTCACAACGGGTGGCGGCGAGAGTTCTGCAGTCCTTGCGGGCCGATGAGGTGTTTGCCGAGGAAGAAGAAGCGCCTGTATCGGTCACTTCGGAAGGGGTACGGGTCAAGGGAGTGGGGGATCTCTATACGCAACTCGCTCAATGCTGCAAGCCCAAGCCAGACGATCCAAGCCCGATCGTTGGCTATGTCACGCGTGGACGGGGGGTGACCATCCATCGGTGGGACTGTCCCAACATCCTGATCAGAACAACCAAGGAAGAGGTGGAACGGCTTATCGAGGTCGACTGGGGCACAACCCTGAAGCGCATCTATCCGGTTGTCATCAAAGTGCGAGCTTGGGATCGAGATGGATTGCTGCGCGACATCGCGTCCGTGATCGCCGCAGAGGGAGTCAATATGAGGAAGGTCAGTTCCGCGTCAGTTCAGAAGACCAACCTCGCCAGTCTCACTGCAACCCTCGAGATCACGGCCTTCAGCCAGTTGATCAGTATCCTGGACCAGATCGAGCGCCTTCCTAACGTCATCGAGGTTACGCGTCAGGCAAGCTAACTCTCCTGACGCGTAGTTTTGTGTGCCTACCGATGGAGGTGGGCCGTAGGCTGCTAGTCAAATGAGACCCGGCTGGAATCTTCGGCTAGCCGGGTCTCGATCGGTTTGCATGCCTAACAGCCGAACAATGAGGCGAAAGGATCGTCGGGGATCTGTTCTGGCTGTAATAGCCGCTCGATCTGGACGTCGGGCGATGTCATGCGCTCTTCCAGCCAGTCGTCCAGCGCGCTGCGGCGGCGTTGCAGCAGGACCTCATCGGGCAATGGGCCGTTCTCGTCCCTGTCTACGACTCGCACTATGTAGTACATGCCGTTGCTTTCCACCGCCCCAACTTCACCGACCTCGAGAGTGAAGACATAATCTTCGAGCTCTGCTCCATAACTCGCAGTCAGCTGCGCTGGGGTCACCCAGCCAACCGCTCCACCGGCATCCACAGTCAGGGTGTCAGTCGAGACCTCCTGAGCAACGATGGCGAAATCCTCACCGCTGTCGATCCTAGCCTTTGCTACAATGGCTTCCTCCCTGACCTCGGTCTCGATCAGCTGTAGGTCGACAATCAAGCCTGTGGTCGGTATCTCGGCTGCCAGTGCATCCTGAACCTTACTAAGCATCAGGTCGCGCCGAACGATGGTGCGAAAGGCGTCTTCCGATAGGTGTCTGGCCGTGAGGACGCTGTCATACAGCTGCTCAACTTGCTCCTGCGCCACGGGCGTTGGCGTCACCAGTTCCTCTGTACCGGTGATTGCTTCTTGGACCTGCAGTTCAAGGGCCAATGATCGGAAGTCGGTCTCAATGGCTTGGTCTACTTCCTGCTCGGTGACTGTGATCTGCAGCTCTTCGGCCTTTTGCCTGGCCAGCTCAGCTCCGATCAGGCGGTCCAGTGAATCCTCGTTCAGCTGGGCGAGACCGTCTGCGATCAGCTTGCACCGTGAATCCTCGTCCAGATCGGCGAAGGCGTCCTGCAGACTCGCGATGTAGTAGTAGTAGTAGTTGTATCGATTGTAGGTAACCAGATCTTGGTAGTCGCTCACTCGTATTTCGACGCCGTTTACCATAGCTACGGGGCTGTTCGGCTTCACGATCAGCTCGCTGATGATGCCCACAGCCGCGATGAGCACAATGACAGCGATCAGCGCGACGACCAGGATAAGGACAATCCGGTTTTGCCGTGCTTCTTTACGGCCCATGGCGATCTGTTTCTTGGTCTTCTTTGCCGCCTCGGAGGGGGCCTTTTTCCTTCTTGGTGGTCTCTTGGCCATCTGCTTGTCTCCATAGTGCGGCTCGCATGCCTTTCAGGTACCCTGCAAGAGGGGCGGGCTACCTGCCATGCATGAGGGCCGGAGTGGTTCTCTGGTCGCTTGCAGTCTAGTAGCGCCGGATGTGCTCTGCCGTAAACGGGAGGAGGGCCAAGTGGCGGGCCCTCTTCACGGCCGTGGCCAGGCGCCGTTGGTGCTTGGCGCAGGTACCGGTCTTGCGGCGTGATTTGATCTTGCCGCGCTCGGTGAGAAAGCGACGCGAGGTCGATATATCCTTGTAGTCAATCGCCCTGCTCTTGTCCAGGCAGAAGGCGCACACTTTGCGCCGAGGACGGAAGCGCCTGCGCATGGGCCGTCGCGGGCGAGATCTGCTATCTCTTTGTGTGTTGCCTTGTTCACTCATAATTCGCACTCTGCTCCTTTTGTGTCTTGCTCTTTGCCCTTCGTAGCCAAGCTTGTTTGGCTAGAAAGGAGGTTCTTCTCAGGTTGATTGGGCTCGCGGTCTGCGGCCCCGATCTTTGGACGTGGTCCGAGCATGATCATCTCGTTGGCGATCAGTTCGGCGCGACAATGCTTGGCGCCATTGGGTTGCTTCCAACCTCGTGTGCGTAGTTCTCCCTCAACGTACACTCGGCGGCCCTTGGCCAGATACTGACTACAGATCTCAGCCAGGTTGCCCCAGGCAACGACATTGAACCATTCTGTAGAGTCGCGGTGCCCGCCCTCTGGTAGTGTCCAAGTTCTGGTTGCAGCTAGGGCAAAGGAAGTCACTGCCTGCCCCTCTGGTGTGTAGCGCATCTCGGGATCGCGCCCTAGATTGCCGATCACCATGACCCGATTTAGGCATAGTTGAGTGCTGACATCGCTCGATGACTCGGCACGGGGGGACACGGTGACCTCTCCAGCCTCCATCGGGATCAGCCTGCTGGCGACTACCTCGGAATGAACATGGCGGTGCCCGGTGGCATCATCCCAGCTTCGCGTCTGAAGATGTCCCTCAGCGTAGAGCCGCTGCCCCTTCTGCAGTCGCGCCTTCGCAGCCTCAGCCAGATCACCCCAAGCCACGATGTTGAAACATTCCGTGGCGGCGTCCTTGTCTCCAGCGCTGGTTGTCCACTGGCAGGTCGTGGAGACGGTGAAGGACGCCACTGATCTCCTGTGGGTTGAGCGGCGAAGCTCCGGCTCGCTCACCACAAAGCCGATGATCATCACCCTGTTCAAGCCCCGTGCCATCCTGCGCTACTCCTTGTCAAGCCATCATGCCCAAACATGTCGCAACCTACTGGCCCGCGCACTCTATCCCTCGTCGGTGCGCACGACAAGGTAGCGCAGGACACGTTCGTCAAGTTTGAGGATGCGTTCCATCTCTCTGAGGGCTTGCGGTGGGACTTGGATATAGAGGATGACGTCCTGGCCTTCAGTCTTTTTCTTGATGGAGTAGGCCAGACGGCGCTTGCCTCGAGCCTCTACCTTGATCACTTCGCCGGCTGTCTCGCCGTAGCCTGCCGTTACCAGCTCGGTCATTCTCTCGACTACGGCATTGACATCTTCTTCTTCGCTCTCGGCGTCAAGGACCAAATACAATTCGTACTGCCTCATGATTACCTCCTTTCCACGGGATTGCCTGTGGTCGAAGCCACAAGCGGAAAGAAGAGGGACCGACGCCCAGTGGCGCACTGGCCCCTCCACGCGACG
>JBFFCR010000369.1:0-4328 GCA_041559855.1 Anaerolineae bacterium
AGTTCGTCTATCTGCCTGCGAGAGTAGTCCGCCAACCCTTCAGCCCGGATTCCCTTCACCTGCCCGCCCTCTGCGACCGCCCGGCTGAACACACCGAAGCCGCAGCTCTCCACCAAGTCGCTGACGTTCACCAACTCCATACGAAAGCGCAAGTCAGGGTTGTCCTTGCCAAAGCGGTCCATCGCCTCGTGGTAGGACAGCCTGGGGAACGGCTTGGATAGGATCTTCTTGTCGGTGAGCTCCTCTACAATGCGAATGAACATCTCCTCGGTGAGCTGCAGGATGTCCTCTTGCTCCGCAAAGCTCATCTCCAGGTCCAGTTGGGTAAACTCGGGCTGGCGGTCACCGCGCAAATCCTCGTCGCGGAAGCAACGCGCAATCTGGAAGTAGCGCTCAAAGCCGGCAACCATCAGTAACTGCTTGAGCTGCTGCGGCGATTGGGGCAGGGCGAAGAACAAGCCCGGATGCGTCCGGCTGGGAACCATATAGTCGCGCGCGCCTTCTGGTGTGCTCTTGCCAAGGATCGGTGTCTCGATCTCGATGAATCCCCGCTCGTCGAGAAAATCGCGAATGAACTTGACCACCCGGTGGCGCAAGATCATGTTGCGCTGCATCCGCTCCCGGCGCAGATCCAGGTAGCGGAACTCGAGGCGCAGGGCCTCTGACTCGCCGGTCTCCCGGTCAATGTAGAAGCGCGGAGTTTTGGACGGGTTCAAGACCGTTGCCCAATCGGCGATGACCTCGATCTCGCCGGTGGGCATGTCCTTATTCTCCAAGCCTTCCGGGCGGGCTTGGACTGTGCCCATTACCTGGAGCACCCACTCTGGGCGAACCTGCTCGGCGGCCGCATAGGCGTCCGGTTCTGCATTCTGGTCAAATGTCACCTGCACCAAGCCCGAGCGGTCGCGCAAGTTGATGAACAGCACACCACCGTGGCTCCGGTATCGATGCACCCAGCCAGCGAGCGTTATTCGCTTACCTACGTCCTCGATCCTCAGTTCTCCGCAGTTGCGAGTCTTGAGCATGATCCTACCTCCACTTGTGACGCGTTGGGCGCTATGATACACCTGGGCCCAGGAAAAGTCAAACCGCTGGCTGGAATGCCAGCGGTCTGGCGTTCATTTTGAAGGTATAGGACGGGTACCCGGCCCCCGCGCCCTACTCACCCCAGGCGAGGCTCTCCCATGTCCAGCCATGCTGCTCAGACGCCGGCACACTGGCGACCTCGCCTGTGAGTGGCCCACCAACATCAAAGAGCTTCCTTATCCCAGAACCATCACGGCGCACGGCCCAGACGGCCCACACGCCGCTGCGCTCACTGACAAAGGCAATCCACGAGCCGGTAGGCGACCAGGTGGGCAGACCGTCCCGCGCTTCACTGCCGGCCAGCCGCCTAGGCTCCTGCGGCTCTGTGCCGGCCTCCTGGGCCTGTACCACATAGATGTCCCAGTTCCCATCTCGATCCGACATAAAAGCCACCTGACTGCCATCGGGCGAGATCGCCGGCGCCATGTCGTGTTCACTGCTGGTCAAGCGCGTCAATCCCGTACCGTCAGAGTGCATAGCATACAGTCCACAGCTACCCAGGGGACATTCCCAGTAGATGATCCGCCCGTCCGGCGCCCAGATGGGCACACGCCCAAAGACATCCGCGCCCTCGCGCTTCAGAAGCTCGATCTCCATGCCCCAGGTGTGGTAGAGTCGCCACTGGCGATCCGACTCTTGCTGCGACGCGAACACGACACTCTGGCCGTCGGGCGACCAGCTTGGGTGCTCCGCCTCGTGGTAGCCGACCCATGCCCACGTCTTCTCTTCCGTAAGCTCTCGTACGCTGATGTCGCGGTTTCCGGGGTCCCATGAGCGAAATGCCAAGCGCTGCCCATTTGCGCTGAGAGCCGGCTGGCTGGCCTGCCCTACCATGATGCCCCGTTCGCCGCTGGCGAGGTCCACTACGTGGATGTCAAAGGTACGCCGCTCAGGGCTGGGATCAAAGACGGGGAAATAGATCTTCCCTCGCAATGACGGGGCGGATGTAGGCCGGACGCTTGCCGTGGACTCGGCGCTGGGCGTGGAGGTCGGTGTCGACGTGCTCGTGCTGGTAGCTGCCGGGGTTGGTGTCCTCAATGTTGGGGTTGCGCTGGGCCGCTGCGTAGCTGTCGGCGAGGGCGTCCGGCTTGGCGTCGTTGTCGCGGGCGGCATGCTGGTCGCCGTCGCAGGCAAGGGTGTCGCAGAAAGCACGCGCGCCAGCTCCTCAGCTCGGGTCGCCTCAGCCGCAGCGGTCGCCTCCTCCCCAGATTCGCGCCACCAGTCAGAGTTCCATCCAAAGATCAGCAGGGCGCTCGCCGCCAGAAGGAGTCCAACCAGCGCGATGACCAGGCATGGCACAAAGGGCAAACGAGGCCGCCTGTCACTATCACCCGTGGCCCGCGGTGCAGCCCGACGCTTGCTGCGCTTCGACCTCTCAGTGGGTGTGCCCTGAATCCACTGGGCCTGGTCAAAGCGGTACCACTTGCCGGTGTACCAGCCGATCTTCCAGCTGTTTCCGAGTTCATCCTGGAAACGCAGCTGCTCGACCGCTGCCCGAAAGCCTGCCTCATCCAGCTCGCCATTCAGCAACTGGTCCCGCAGTCGCTCATACTCTTCTTCGAGCTCTCTCACAGTCATGGTGTTTCCCCCGGAAGCGTGGAACGTCCCATTGATCCAGCCACAATGCCTGCCGAGATTATACCACACGGAGCGCCCCGGACAAAATCGCTGAGAGTTGGTAGGACCGGGTATCCTACCAGGGCCTTCAGAAAGCCTCTCGCGCCATCTTGCGCGAGAGGCGGGTTCGGGTTATAATCAAAGTCGCCGTGGCAGGGCCGAGCTGCTTGGCCTACCATGCCATCCAACTCGACCGGAGTAAGATCTGAAAGCCACCGAACCCCTGCCAGGCTGGTTTGGCGGACCACAGTGTCAGGGAGCGGGCCACCGTGACGTCCGCGGTTGCAGATGAGCGGACCGCAGGCAGGCCGGTGCCCTCGAGTCCGGGTTCTAAGGAGCAATTGGCGGTATGGATTTGGCATTGCCGGAGGACCTTCCCGAGATCGTCATACGTCCTTCGCAGGGCTGGCGCTGGCTGGACCTGCGAGAGCTGTGGGCCTACCGCGAGCTGATCTACTTTCTCACCTGGCGCGACATCAAGGTGCGCTACAAGCAGACGGCCATCGGCGTGGCTTGGGCGGTGTTGCAGCCAGTGGCCATGATGGTTGTCTTTACCCTTTTTTTCGGGCAGATGGCCCAGATGCCCTCTGAAGGCGTGCCCTACCCGCTCTTCGTCCTGGCGGGGCTGGTGCCGTGGCAGCTCTTTGCCCGGGCGCTCTCCGAGTCGTCGAGCAGCCTGGTGACCGACCAGCGGCTGATCACCAAGGTCTACTTCCCGCGGCTGATCGTGCCCCTGTCGACGGTGCTGGCAGCCATCGTCGACCTGCTGATCGCGCTGGCCCTGCTCCTGATCATGATGCCCATCTTTGGCATCTGGCCCGACGTGCGGATCGTGGCGCTGCCGGTCTTTGTTCTGCTGCTGGTGGTGACGGCGCTGGGGGTGGGCTTCTGGCTGTCGGCGCTTAACGTGGAGTACCGCGACGTGCGCTACGTGGTGCCGTTCTTGACGCAGTTCTGGCTCTTTGTGACGCCCGTGATCTATCCCACCAGCGAAGTGCCGGCTGGCTGGCAGTTCGTCTACGCGCTGAACCCCATGGTCAGCGCTGTGGAGGGGTTCCGCTGGTCGCTGTTGGGCATCGGCGAGGGACCGTCGGCGGTGATGGCCATCTCCGCAGCGATGGCGCTGCTTCTGTTCCTGACCGGCATCGTCTGGTTCCGCCGCCTGGAGCGGACCTTTGTGGACACCATGGGCTAGGCGGGAGCAAGCATGGGCAACTATGCCATCAAGGTAGAGGGGCTGGGCAAGCGCTACCGCATCGGCGAGCGGCAGCGCTACAAGGCCCTGCGCGACGTGCTGACAGATGCGGCCTACGCGCCTGTCCGCACGGCAGGCCGCTTGCTCCACAGGGGGAACCACCAGCCAAGAATGGACCACCACATCTGGGCACTGAAGGATGTGTCGTTCGAGGTGCAGCACGGCGAGGTGCTGGGCATCATCGGGCGCAACGGGGCGGGCAAGAGCACCCTGCTCAAGATCCTGAGTCGCATAACCGAGCCGACGGAGGGCGAGGTACGGCTGCGCGGCCGGGTGGGGAGCCTGCTGGAGGTAGGCACCGGGTTTCACCCCGAGCTGACCGGGCGGGAGAACGTCTATCTCAACGGCGCGATCCTGGGCATGCACCGGC
>JBFFCR010000370.1:0-4304 GCA_041559855.1 Anaerolineae bacterium
GCATCTCTCTGGGAGGCGCACACGATGTGCGTCCCCTTGCACGAAACGCCATTCGTGGAGCAGTCCTTCAGCCAGTTGATCTGCTCGACATATCCGGCACGTTGAGGGCTGGGAAGCGCGTTCAGCGACACTTCGGGCGACTACATGGTCAGGTACCATTGCTTGCCGACATTGCCGCCCGCATTGAACCGTGTCAGGCTCTGGCAGATGAGATCGAGCGCTGCATCAGCGAGCAAGGCGAAGTGAACGATCACGCCAGTGCCAAGCTGGCGCGCATACGGCGCGAGATGCACATAGCGCATGAGCGTCTGCAAGACAAGCTCAATCGGATTCTGACCAACCCCCGGAACGCCCAGTACTTGCAGGAGTCGCTGATCACGCAGAGAGGCGGGCGATACGTCATCCCGATCAAGGCCGATTTCAAGGGACGGATCCCGGGTATTGTCCACGACTCGTCAGCCAGCGGCGCCACCTTATTCATCGAACCCCTATCCGCCGTCGAGATGACCAATCGCTGGCGCGAGCTACAGATCGAGGAACGGAAGGAGGTGGAGCGCATCCTTGCCGAGATCTCGGCTCTCGTGGCTGATGTGGCTGATGAGTTGCAGTGGACCGTCGAGGCACTGGCAGAGTTCGACTTGGTGTTTGCCAAGGCCCACTATGCCAACGAACTGGAAGCTACCGAGCCCAAGCTGGCCGTGTTCAAGGGGCGGGGGCGGGGTCGCCGCGATCGTCGGGATCGCGGGTCTGCCACCGCCGATCCGGACTTTTGGCACCCTGGGTCGGTCCTGGATTTGCGCCAGGCGCGCCACCCCCTTCTTTCTCGGGAGACGGTGGTGCCCATAGATGTCCACCTGGGCGACGACTACTTTGTGCTGGTGATCACCGGACCCAATACTGGTGGCAAGACCGTGTCACTCAAGACGGTAGGGTTGATGGCGGCAATGGCCCAATCAGGCTTGCACCTGCCGGTGGAAGAAGGCTCAGCGATCTCTGTCTTTGACGGCATCTATGCCGACATCGGCGACGAGCAATCGATCGAGCAGTCCTTGTCCACTTTTTCGTCGCACATGACCAAAATTGTCAGGCTTCTCGATCGTGCCGGAGAGCACAGCCTGGTGTTGCTGGACGAGCTCGGCGCCGGCACCGATCCGACGGAGGGGTCAGCTCTGGCGCGAGCAGTGTTGTCTCACCTGCTTGAACGACGGATCACAACCCTGGTAGCGACGCACTATTCAGAGCTAAAGGCCTATGCCCATACTACACGGGGCGTGGAGAACGCCAGTGTCGAGTTCGACCTGGATTCGCTCTCCCCCACCTATAGGATGCAGATCGGCCTGCCAGGCCGTAGCAATGCCTTTGCCATCGCAGAGCGTTTGGGACTGCCCTCCGAGATCGTCGATCAGGCGCGAGCGCTGGTCTCACCAGAAGAACTAAAGAGCGAGTCGCTGCTGGCCGAGATCCAGCAGGCTCACCGCGAGGCGACGGTGGCTCGCGACGAAGCTTTGCTGGGCCAGCGCCGCATGGTCGAACTGGAGCGGCAACTGGCGGCTCGGCTGACAGCCATTGAGGGTGAGCGCGCCTCCATCCTGGGCGAGGCCCGGGCAGAAGCCCGCCAGGAGCTGTCGGCTGTCCGGGAAGAGATCGACGCGCTGCGCTCCGAGATATCAGAGCATAGACAACAGCCCACACTGGGCGAGGAATGGCTCGCCCAGGCCCAGGACCGCCTCGCCAAGTTGGAAGAACAGGCGCGCCCTGCTCCACCTTCCGTGCAGCCTGAGGACAGGGCGCTGCCAGGCGAGATCGGCGTGGGTGATAGCGTCTGGATCCGGGGCTTGAATACCACAGGACAGGTGATGGCTCTGGAAGGGGACACTGCTGAGGTTCAGGCGGGGAGTTTTGGTGTCAGGGTGCAGCTGGGCGAGCTGGAGCGACGAGCCCCTCCCGAGGCAGTCACGCCGAAACTTGTAGCCACAGGTCCGGCATCGTCTCCCGCGCCGAGCGTGGAGGTGGATCTGCGTGGAAGGCGGGTTGAGGACAGCTTGCCCTATGTCGACAAGTATCTCGACGATGCTTTTCTGGCGGGCATGCCGCTGGTGCGGATCGTTCACGGGAAAGGGACCGGTGCTCTGCGCCAGGCCGTGCAGCAGCAATTGCGGGACCACCCGTTGGTCAAGTCGTTCCGGTCTGGTGAACGGGGTGAGGGTGGCTCTGGCGTTACCGTAGTCTATCTAGTCGAGCCATGATCTCCCGGCGCTGAACGCGGCTCATGGTGCCAATGCTTTGGGCTTGCCGAGTAGAGCGGCAGGCAAGCAGCACCTGTCTCAGTTGACTTCCTTGAGCCTGCATTCACAGGTCGCCCTCACTCTGATGCCCGGAGCAGCGCCGTTGGCAGTACCTCACCCAGTGGGAGGATCTGGTGAAACGAGAACCCGTCTCGTTCCCCAGCGCGGGAGCTAACGCCCCCAAGTTGGAGGGTATTCTTCACTTCGCGAGAGGCAGTGGCCCGTTGCCAGCCGCCGTGATCTGCCATCCCCATCCGCTCGGTGGGGGCACTATGCACAATGGCGTCGTGATGGCAATCGCCCACTCGCTTGCCTCCCGGGGCATCATAGCCCTGCGATTCAACTTTCGCGGCGTTGGTGCCAGCGAAGGCACACACGACCACGGACAGGGGGAGCGACATGATGTCACCGGTGCCCTGGATTGGCTCGTGGGACAGACCACTGTGGACGCCCGGTGCGTCTCTTTGGTGGGGTATTCATTCGGGGCCTGCGTTGGGTTGGCCAACCTACTGACTGATCCGCGCATTGCAGCCTTTGCCGCTGTGGGGCTCCCGGTTGCTCTCTGCGATGCCGACCTCCTCCACTCCTTAACCGGTGAGGGTTGGGATGCCTCTCAGGCCGCGCCAGGGCCGCTTGCCTGCCCCAAGTTCTTTGTCACCGGAGAGCGCGATCAGATTGCTCCCCCTGGCGACTTGCTTGGGTTGGTGGAGCACCTGCCCGCGCCCAAACAAGCAAAGATCGTGCCTGGCGCAGATCACTTCTGGTGGGGCTCTGAAAATGAGGTAGGAGAACAGGTAGCCGAGTTCATTGCAGCGCTATGGGCTGAGCATCGCTGACACCTGCTACTGAGACCGTTCTGTTGCACGCCCGGCTTTGACGCCAGGGGAGAATTCTGTTATAATAGAGTTGCATCTGTGCGTGGATGAACGGCGGACGCAATCTGGCAAACGGTAGAGATCGCGACTGCGAGCTCGCCGGGGAGAGAAGACGCCATGTAGACTGAGAAGTGCCTGTGAGCCACCGCCCAGTCTGTGGTACGGTCTCCAGAGCCCAGGGCTGTGAGAACAGGCATGAGGCTAAGGAAGTGAGCCAGAGTCCTGCGAACCCGGCTGCCATCCAAATCATGATGCGCAGGCCGGGTTCTGTAATGTCAGTCAATCCAGGCAAGTCGCTCAAGCTCGAAAGGGGGTGAACGGTTTGGCAACAGTGTCATTGCGTGACGGGGAGTCTCAGGAGAGTCTGCTCAAGCGGTTTAGAAAAGAGGTCATGCAGGAACGAATCCTGAGTGAGGCTCGGCGCAAGCGATGGTACATTTCGCCCAGCGAGATGCGCAGGATCCAAAAGCAGCGTGCAATCCGCCGGGCTCGACGACGCCAACGACAGCGAGACTCGCGCAGCCAGCGCGGCTAGCAGTTTGCACAGAAGGAGAAAGTTTTGGCTAAGGACACAAAGGACAAGATCGAACTAGAGGGCACGGTGACAGACTGCCTGCCCGGCACCCAGTTCAAGGTAGAGCTAGATAACGGACACGAGGTCCTGGCCTATCTTTCTGGCAAGATGCGCTGGTACTATATTCGGGTGCTATTGGGCGACCGCGTTCTGGTTGAGCTGTCGCCATACGACCTGACTCGCGGAAGGATCACATACCGCTTCAAGAAGCGACCGGTGAGCGGAGGTGCATCCTGGCAGTGATGGCGGCAACAGCCCTCTGACCTGTCTGATCCCAGCATAGGGTCTGGGACAAGGGACACAGGTGACCGTGGCAAGTCGCTCACCGGAACTGCCAGAATCGCCGCTAGACGGCACCACCAGCGTTCACGGCTCGTCTACCCTACACCCACAAGATTGTGATCAAGGGAACCGAATTCAGCGATAGGTGCTTCTTCCAGCCAAGAGACTAGTAATGAAATCCCCCGGCAGTTGCCGGGGGATTCTTCTATGAACGTGGTTCATAGGCGACTAACGGAGAAGGGCTGGACCAGAGTCGGCCGGCACTCAGTCTCTTTGGAGAACCGGGCC
>JBFFCR010000371.1:0-4245 GCA_041559855.1 Anaerolineae bacterium
ATACCGCCCCCACAGCAATCAGCAGCACCACCAGCACCGACAGCCCGATTGCCAGTCGGCGTCGCTTCCGGCGCTCCGGGTCCGGCGCCCCTCTCTCCTTCGTTCCCGCTCCGACAGCCACGACCGGTGCAGGCGCAGGCGCATCCGCCTCCCCGACCGGCTCTGGCTCCGCCGCGGATGCAGGCGGCTCGCCCGCGGGCACGCCCTCGCCCGCGGGCACGCCCTCGCCCCCGGGCACGCCCTCGCCCGCGGGCACGCCCTCCTCCGCCACGGGCGCGGGCGCTTCCGCCTCCTCGACCGGCTCTGGCTCCGCCGCGCGTGCAGGCGGCTCACTCTCGGGAACGCCCTCGCCCGTGGGCGCGCCCTCCTCCGCTATGACGGGCGGGACATCGCCCTCTTGTCTATCGAGCTCAGCGTCGCTCTCTTTCTTCTTCCTTGGCATCGTTCCTTCAGTTCTGCGTTTGCAGCGCCGCCTCGATCCGGCCGAGCGCCTGCAAGGCAGCATAGTCTCCAGGATCCAACTCGAGCGCCCGCTCGATGGCCGGCAGAGCGGCCTCCGGCCTCTCCATGGCTTCGTAGACCAGACCCAAGCCCACAAAAGCGGGTGCGAAATCGGGCAGGGCCTCGGTGGCCTGCTCCAGATTGGCAGCGGCTACTGCATAGTCCTTCTGGCAATAGGCAACCATCCCCGTGGCATAGGCAACATGGTTGGGCCGTTCCAAAGCAGCGTAGCTGTGTGCCATGGCCTCGTAGGCCTCTGAAAAGTCGGGCACGAGTCGCACGGCCTGCCCGTACCTCTGCACGGCATGCTCAGGCTGTCCAGTGGCGTCAAGGGCAAGCCCAAGCTGGTAGAGCGCATCGGCATCCACCGAGTTGATCAGCAGTGCCTCCTCCAGCAGCGGGATGGCCTCGGTAGGCTGGCCCAGGCGAATGTAGCACTCGCCCAGATAGTAGTAGGCTGCCTCCAGAGCTGTGTCGCTGCGAGCCATGGTCCCGCCCTTGCGCAGCTCCACAAAGCGGCGCAGCGGGTCCAGCGCGGCCTCTGGGCGATCCAGGCGCACCTGGGAAATGCCGGCAATGAGCAGGGCGCTGACGTTGTCCGGATAGAGGCCCAGCACCTGGTCAGCCTGCTCCAGCGCTTCGACGTACGATCCTGCCCGCAGATAGGATTCGGCCAGCGTAATTCGCAGCAGCGGATCCTGGGGCTGTTCGCGCACAGCCCCCTCCAGGTATTCGACGTCGAGATCGACCGGCGCCTTCTCCTCGGAATGCACGTACCGATCCGAGAAGTAATAGGCGGCAAAGCTCACAAGGACGACAAGCAGCAGAGCAAGCACGATCCAGAAGGCTCTCTGGATAGCATGCGTACTTGGTGGCTCTGGTCTGCGGGCAGCGTCGTCAGCAGGTTGCATCTTGGTCTCTATGGAGCGGCCACGAAACCACCAGGGTGGCAGCGACTGCACAGGACGGCCTGGTGGCAGTTGTAGCACACTTGATCTCCTGTCCTGCGGTACTCGTCCGAATGGGTGTACAGCATGTCAGGAGGATGGGATAGGTTGTGGCAGGCCTCGTTCTCGCAAAAGCCCTGCCCGTGACATTGGTAGCATTCCTGTCGCTCCGCATCGGTGGTGGTGCGATGCTCGACGGTATAGCGAAAATCGGAATGGGATTCCGGGGCAGCGCCGACAATGACCGGCGCCTCCACCAGCATGGCGGTGCCGCGCCCAACAATGGGCACCGTGTGGCACTGGTTGCACTTGACGCTGATCTCCTCCACCTCGTTCCCTTCCGGATCGACCATGGCATGCTTGCCATCATGGCACCGGAAGCAGCCGGGGAAAGGCGAATGGACCTCGTTGTCAGGGTTGGTTTCCCAATTCAAGGCCATGTCAGGGAAATGGGAATCGCGGTACAGGTCTTTCAGCACATTGATGGCGAGGCGCAGTTCCTGCCGCCGGTCATCGTACACCTGCGGATAGTCGGCCTGGTAGTAGGCCGCCAATGCATCTATCTTCCCATAGGCTTCAGTCACGCTGGCGTACTGTGGCGTCAGCACCTCGATGCCCTTGGCCCGGATGTACGGAAGGTCCGGGGAGATCTTGCCCGCAGTGATGGCCGCATCCACCAACGCGTCAGGTGCCGGGATGAGGTGAGCGGAGCGATTGTGGCAGTCTATACAATCCATCTCGCGCACGTTTCCCTTGGCGCGCTCTTGCTCGACGAACGAGGTCTGGGCCATGCCGAGTAGATCGCGAGCATAGTACTCTTTCATCGAACCATCTTCTTGCGCAGCGCCAACCCACATGATCACCTGGCGCTGCTCGTCGGCAGCAATATAATACACCTTGTTGGTGATATGCCAGTGAATGCCATCGCTGATGCCGGTGCTCTCCTGCCAGCCGCCCATTTTCAGGATGATCGTGGATTCCAGCGGCGTGTTGGCCTCGTCGTTGTCATAGTGCCGGATCGTCTTGATGACGTTATCAGTGTAAGAGTTGGGCGCGTGACACACCTCGCATGTATCCCGGGCCGGTCGAAGGTTCTCTACGGGGCTCTTGATCGGGCGCTCGTAGCTATCGGTGATCACATAGTAGAGGCTTCGCAGTCCGTCAAACTTGCACTGGACAAAGTACTGCACCCCTCCCCCGACATGGCAGTCCACGCAGTCCACATTGGCGTGTGGAGATGATTGGTAGCGGACATACACGGAATTCATGGGGTGACACAGCGCGCCGCAGAACTCGGTGCTCTCGACCCAGTGGAAGACCTGGAGACCCGCATAGAGAGCGCCTGCACCTAGAATTGTAAGCACAATCAATGCGAAGAAGAACTTGCGCCTGCCTTTGGGCTGTGTCAGATCGATCGTGATGCTGGGCCAGCGCAACCGCCGCCGGCGCTTGGCCTCCGCCTTGGTGGATGATGTCTGCTGCTTTGTCCCGATCTTCAATCGCTCGCTCCCCAACGAAATAAAAGAACGACCAGATCCCCAGACTGGGGGGATCTGGTCGTGTACAAGCAGTTACCTAGTAGTAGAACCCGTTCAGGCAGTACCATGTGCACGTCCGGGCAAAGGCCCGGAAGCGCGCTTATTCAATAGACGGTAACATCACCGAAAGGTTACGGGTCCAGCGCGCTTTCCTATACTACTATATCCCTCCCGGGATGTCAACTCGAGGGTCTCGCGGGTTAGGACAAACGCTTTTGGATTCTGATGGCGAGCCTGGGCAACCAGAGCGTTTGACTGAGGGCCCGACCGAGCTCAGCCGAGGGCCTCACGCCGAAGGCCCGTCGAAGGAGCCGGGGCGAGCGCCCTGCGAGCCGTCGGGGGGGAACCTCCAGATCGGGACGCGGCGTTGACCTGGCTACCAACTCGTGCTATCATGGCTGTCATGACAAAGTCGCCGCAGAAGGGTTCGGGACCGATAAAAGACGACGCCGCCATGCCGGTCGAGCAGATGGACGAACTGCTGCGATTCCTGCCCTTGTTCGAGATCCCCGGGCGCGAGTACGTACAAGGTTGGGGCGGCGGACAGGCGACGCCGGATGGGAGGGCCATCCAGGTGCCCTTCCCCATCTACTGCGACGACGTGCTCGAGTTCTACAAATTGGCGGGACAGACCCACTGGGCCGATTTCCAGTACAATCCCCGGCAGACCTACGACATGCTCATCGACGACGAGTTCATCTCCACGGCCTCCCTGGACGAGCTCAAGACGATGCTCACCTATTGCGTGCGCGGCGAACGGTTTTCAGACGGTCACTGGGCCTACATGCTCGAGTCGGGACGGATCGTCGCACTCTTGCGACGGCTGGCAATCATTCGAGAGGAAGCGGGATGATCCGGCAGGTATCAGCAGCCCAGGAGTGAATTATGTCTAGTCATGCCGGAGCGCTACGCGTCGCGACCTGAAATCGGGAACCAGAGGCACCCGCCCAGCGTCTTGGAAGTGTGAGCCTGTTGGCTCAAGTTCATGCTATTCAGGGAGAATGAAATGCGTCTATCTCGTCGTATCCTGAGTGTGATCGGCGTCATGCTCTTTCTGGCGGCCCTGCTGGGCGCCTGTGGGGACCAGGCCACGACGCCGGTCCCGGCAGACGGAGTACCGGGCAGCACCCAGACCGAGGCCGCGCCGCCAACCGCCCTGCCGTCTGGCCTTGAACCTCCCCCATCCTCAGAGCCAGGGCTGTCACCACTGCCGACGCCTACGGACGCCTCCGGGGTAGAGCCAGATGAAGCGCCCACGG
>JBFFCR010000372.1:0-4239 GCA_041559855.1 Anaerolineae bacterium
CGCCCAGCTCAGCGAAACACTCGATGACGCTGGCCTGCAGTCTCTCTGGCTCCATGGGGCTCCTCCCTCGTCTGATGGTAGCCCCATTATAACATTAAAATCTAAATGCACTCGCCCTATTGACTTGAGAGAATACGCCAACTTGACAATTCCTTGGGAATGCGGTACACTTGCGGTTGGAGGCCCTCATGACAGATGACAAGATTCGTGGAGTTCTTCCCTATCGTTTGATCCTCTTGATCCTAATGGCTGCCGTGCTCCTCTACCTTGCAGCGATCTGCATCGTGCGAACCCATGACAGGCTTGCGCTCCGGAAAAGGCTGGACCGCATTGATGCAGAGATCGCTGTGGCCGAGAAGGAGAATGTCGAGTTGAAGGCTCGGCTCGATTACGTGTCTTCGAACGATGCGGCAGAAGCGTGGGCGCGCGACAACGGATGGGCACGTGAAGATGAGGTCTTGGTCGTAGTCTTGGCCCCCGATTCCGAGACGGAGGGACGCGCTCAGCTTCAGCAGGCGGACGAGGGTACGTCCACGTCAAACCGCGACGCGTGGTGGGACCTGTTTTTTGGAGAACGCTGAGGTTTCGCGTCGATCTCTAGTTCGACCTTTTCGTTCTTCAGTGTTTTCCCTGGAAGGAATGCCAGGCTGCGGGTGGCGCATACCCCGCAGCCTTTGTCTTTAGGGCAGGCGGCTGGGTCTTGCGGCGACGAGCGCACTGAGGGCAGTGTTCACTGCTCTGGTTCGGCGAGGGCTACCGTCCGTTGCGGGGACTGCGATGAACGTGACAGCCGGTCGAGTGCACTGGCCATCCCGCCGATGGCCCACTGTGCCCCTGCAGCCAGCATCTGGTCTCTGGCCGGCTTACCTTCCTGCGACAAGAGATAGGCCCCTACCGACCCGATAAGCGTCCTGGTACGAAACTCGGGATGCAGTCGTCCCGCCATCGCAGCTAGATCCATGACCCGCGTCCAGTCGAGCCGGCGCCCGCCATTGCTCCCCGTGCGCAAGGCTGATGCCAGTTGGCTTCGCGTCTCTCCGCCATCCTCGGAGAGGAGAAAGGCAACCATCCTGTCAAGAATTGCGCGCCCCGACAGCGAACGATCAGACCTGAGCAAAGGAGCGAGCTGTTCCACCTTCAGTCCTGCGTTCTCGGGCTCTCGCAGTAGGGCGTCGACAAGTGCCTGGCGCAGGCTGGAACCTTCCGGTGAGAGGAGCATCTCCAGCGCTGGCTCGGCCAGGCCATCGGTTTCGAGATGAAACGCTGTGTCGTGGGTGGCCAGGGCTGCCAGGGCCTCCAGGCGTTGCCAGTCTATGGTTCCTTCCTCGGTTAGCAGTTCCTCAAGCAGTCGCTTACGCAAGCCTGGGTTGGGGATGGTGAGCATCATGCGGGCCGCGTAAGGTGCCGACACTGCCCAGATGTCGAACCCGGGGTCCAGCCGGAGGCTGATCCCCTCCAGTGTCATGATGGCTCGGGTGATGTAGGCAAAGTTGACCGGAATGCGGAACTCGTACTCGTACAGCAGGGGCGCAAAACTGTTGGTGGTGTCCTGGAAGGTGTAGCGGCGATTGCCGGAGCCAAAGATGGTCATGAATAGCTCGCTGGCCAGCGGGACCAGTTCGTCCCAGCGGGCATCGCTACGCAGGAAGCCCAGGGCAACCAGGTTGTCCTTCAGGTTCTCGGGGCGGCGATTGACCACGTCCACAAAGATTTCGATGATCCGCTCTTTGTGGTCATCGCTGATAATGCCCATCATGCCGAAATCTATGAAAACGAGCGTTCCATCCTCAGGGAGCACGAGCAGGTTGCCGGGGTGAGGGTCAGCATGGAACAGACCATGCTCAAAGAGCTGCCGAAGATTGGCCCGTATGCCCACGCGGAGTAGAGCAGGGATGTCCACCCCTGCTTTGACCAATTCGTCCTTGTCGGTGATCTTGATGCCCTCGATATACTCAGTGGTGAGCACGCGGCGGCTGGTTAGCTCCCAATGGACGCACGGCGCGTACACCCCTGGCACGTCCTCGATGTCAGCTCGAAAATGCTCGGTGAGGTGGGCCTCGTGGACATAGTCCAGTTCTTCGAAGAGCTTGGCACCGAACTCGTCCACCAGGCTGACCCAGGGCTGGCCCAGGCTCAGGCGGGGCACCCTTTCGAGTAAGGAGGCCAGTCGCCGCACTAGGGCCAGGTCCAGGCTGATGATATCCACCAGGTCAGGGCGCTGGACCTTAACGGCGACCGGTTTGCTCTCGTGGGTAACTGCGCGGTATACCTGCCCCAGGCTCGCGGCCGCAAACGGCTGTGGGTCGAATTCCGCAAAGAGGGTCTCGGGCTTCCAGCCCAGCTCCTCCTCGATGCAGGCAACAGCGATCTCGTTGGGAAAGGGTGGCAGCCGGTCGTGCAGGGCGGTGAGCACCTCCAGATAGGGCAGGGGCAGCAGATCGGGACGTGTGCTCAGAGTTTGTCCTACCTTCACAAAGGCCGGACCCATTTGGACTAGCTTGCCCAGTAGCCACTCTGCGCGGTGCCGCTGCCGGTCTTCGATGTGCTCCTCGCGCCGGTAGGTCCATGACCAGCGATCGATCGTTCGGAAGAACAGTCCCACAAAGACAGCACTGAGGATCTGGACGATGCGCCTGGCGGCGCGCCAGATGCCAGCTTTGCGGAGCTTGGCTTCGACGAATTGGGGGCTATAAGGTCGTTCTATCGGTATATCGGTCATGCGCGCAAGTATAACACAGGCCTTCCTGCAGGCAAAAAACCCGACCTCGGTGGGTATGCGATGGCGTTCAATAGGAGTCAGGATTGTGTCACCTACCCGCCTTCTGTCTATACGCGACAGATGAAGGTCGGTTGCGCGGCTGCTAACCAGAAAGTGGCCTGCAAAGCTTAGCCTAGATGATCTCAATGAAGGCTTGCAGGCGCGTGCGCAGTGCTTCCAGACTCGGAATCTGCTCCATCTCGAGGAGAAGATAAGGCACGCCTGCATCGTCGAGCAGCGAACGCGCCTGGGCATAGTCAAAGGCATGGGGTTCGCAGAACTTTTCCAGTGCAAAGATGATACCGTCGGCGTGTACCTGGCTGGCCTGGTCGAGCAACCACCGTCCGGGGTCATGATTGGGGTGGAATTTGGTGGGGCAGGGGGGCCTTCTGAGATAGTAGTCGGCTAGGTTCTGGACGGGATCGCCCTCCCTGCCGACCTCGTCCAGGAAGTGACGGGATGCGCTGCACAGGTCATCGCCAGTCACCTGTGCGCCCAGCTTCTCTATCAGGTCCAGGAGCCTGGGCTCGTCGAGTACAGCGCCGGCGAGGAAAAGACGTGGACGGCGAAAGGTTTCGGGCACAGCCGCCAACTCGGCCAGTAGTTCACCCAGGAGTGGATTGAACTGCTCGCGCGGCATGCTCTGCGCAGCATCCAGGACGGCAAAGAAAGCGGTTGTCGCAAGTCGCGCTCGGGCGGCCTGGAGCGCGCGCACCAGTCGCCGTGTTTCATCATAGAGGGCAATGCTGTCTTTCAGGGCGTCGTCGTCGGCACGATGCCCGGAGAAAGCGGCCAGCCTCTCGCGAAGCCGCTCTAGCTCTGAGATCAAGTACTCGCGCGCAGCTGGAGCGCCTAGATTCGCCGGCTGCATGATGCAGTCCACAAAGTGACTATGCTGGCTGTTGACCCTCCAGAGATCGGCCAGGGCCTGCATGGTGTCGCAGGTGTGGGAGAACACGGTGCCTGCCAGGAGGCTGAGCTCGCCGCCCAGCAGCCGGTCCAGAGTGCTCCGGCACAGCGCGCAGGTGAACGATTGCAGATGGGCATCCGCTTGCCTCAGGGGTGTGGTAGAGCCCCGAAGACGTACCGGGGTGTACCCGGCTGCGTGGAGCATCTCCTCGGGCACGTAACTGCACATCGTGCCCATGGGCCGGTACCCTGGGTATCGCTCCGTCCAACTACTCAGAGGGGCGCGAGCTGCCTCAGTGAGGGTGTCCAATACATCTGATTGAGTCATCTGCGGGCTTGGTCAGTTTGCTCCTTGGCGGGCTCTGCTGTCGCTAGACGTCTGACGGAGGGCAGATCCAGCCTGGGTCTATAGAGCGATAGGGGCGCCGACGCTCCTTGATCTCACTGCGCTGGGCCATTAATCGTGGCCCCGTCGCCCGCACCCAGTGCTCCGTGTGGGAATGGAGCCTCTCTACTGTCCCACGGTGGTCGTCGGCGCTGGCTGAATCAAAGCACAGCCGGACGGTGCCGTC
>JBFFCR010000373.1:0-4236 GCA_041559855.1 Anaerolineae bacterium
CAGCCACTTGATGTGAAACGTCCAACACGGTGCTGGCCGTGTCTGTTGCAAGACTGGACAAGTGCTGCTCATTCTGGGTTGCCTGCAGGAATTTACGTAGTCTCTCAATCTCGTTTTTCTGTTCTTCAGTGCAATATGGCAAGACGACCTGCTCCCAAGTGTAAAAGTCCGATAACATCTCACTGTAGGCTTTCTTCGCTGATTCCCCCTTTAGCTGCCTCAACGTTGCCGCTTGGCCACGGAGCCAAGGATGCAAACAGGTCGGCGGCAGCTGTCTCGATCTTCGCTTTGCGTGCAGCTTTGCTTTCACGCCGCCACTTCAGCGAGTCTGCGACAAGACTGCTGACAATCGGTGCGAGAATGGCAGCAAGTGCCACAACTCCAGATGCGATGATTGACGCAAGAGCAACATCCATTCTCCCTTCACCTCCTCCCAAGTGAAGTGTGAGCGATGCCTGATTATGGCAGCGATGGATTGTCAGGTCAATGTTTGTGGATCATGGTGGGTGGAAGTAGGATGGTCGTTGTAGAGAGGGCAAGCGCGACTGCAAGCTGCCGCAGGGCCCTGTCAAAGTCGGTTCTAGGCGGCTCCGATGAGGGCTAAAGCCCTGTTGACCGAGGCATTGTGGTGTCGAAAGGCGTCGGCGATGTTGTTCCATCTGTGATGACGGAACAGATTGAGGATTGCATTACGCAGGGCAGCGAGCACATGCGGTGCGTTGCCCGTATGAGTTTGGTTGGCATCTTCGCCCATGGTGACGTCTCGCACGTAGTGGATTCGGTTTTCGATGGTCCAATGACCACGCCACAATCGCTCCAGGCCGGCTGCCCCCACCTCAGTGTGCGGCAAGCTAGTAATGCCGTAGGTAGTCGCCGCGCTGACCTCACCGGTCTTCAACCTGATGCGCTCGTATCGTCGGCGCATCACTTGGCCCACACCAGGCCAGTCAACGTAGTCTGACAGAGTGTGACTGCTCTCTAGGGTACGCTTTTCGAGGCGTCCATGGCCTTTCTCTACACTGTGATGAACCTGACACTCGGCTTCCTTTTCCCGAGGCAGCCAGGGAGGATCGTCGAAGAGTAGGGCAATAGCATTGTAGAGATTGCCTTGGTTGCCCTTGACGACCATCAAGTAGTGGCCCTTCTGGTCCAGAATCTGTTGGGCAAAGGGTCGTTGCGTAAGCAATGCATCCATGGTCGTGACGGTGCCACTCAAATCACGGCCGCGCAACAACTCCGGGGCAGCCGTGATCTCGTTGGTCTTGGTCTCGACAGACATCTGGACCAGGGTCTGACCGCTGTCATGCTGGACCAGGCTCAGCAGATGAAGTTTCTGTCCATGGGCTCGTACACCACGGAGTTCTTTGCCGTCGAGGGCCAGGCCCTGCAGCAGCTGGCCGGCTACTGTCTCGACAGTGCCTTGCTTGGCTCCTCTCGTCGCCAGGTATTGAGCAAGACCGGTCAGGCGCTTCTCCAGGATACTGATATCGATGCCATGAAGCGTACGCCGTATCGTCGACTCGCTGGGTATGGAACTCCGGGGAGGACACAGATGCTCAATCAGCTCGGGCCCGTGCAGCATCACCCAGTGTGCTATGGCATGAGCTGTCTTCTGCCCGCTCGCCAGAGCAGCACCTATCAGGGCCAGCAGATACAGCCAGGGGTACCGCTTGCCGCGCGCTTGCCTTGGATCATGAATACCTTGGAATACTTGCATCAACGTGATATACTTTTCGTGGTCCATCGCGTACAACCTCCATTCTGTTTGGTCGCAGTTGGTATTGTACACGATGGACCACGACTTTGACGGGGCCCTATCGCAAAGCCAACGGCCTTGGGGCAGCAGAGTTTCGCGTTATGAGGAATTGGCCCTCGTCGTTGGGGCCGCCGCCGAGATAGGCATCACCAAAGCCCGGCCAACAGGTGGAGAACCCGTGGCCCGAAGATGATGCGATCCGGGTACTGCCCGCTCCTCCCCACTCAGCCACCAATCGTAGCTGATCTCAGACATAGTTGTGCCACTTTGACTGCACACTCGATGCGATTTGATGCAATTCGGACTCGAAGCTACGGCTGGGCCACGAGATGGCGTGTTTACCAGGCACCACATACAGCTTGTCTTGGTTGAGCAGGCCAAACAGGGCCTGCTGCCCGCTGACCTCTGGATGGGCGGCTCCAGCCTGCTCAGCCACAAGGAATGCTACCGCCAGCATCATCTCTCCAAGCGGCCTGGCCTCTACACTGGCGTAGACCTGGACCAATCCTACCCACTCCCCAAGATCCGTCGCTGCTGAGCCTGTACTGGCGAGCTTGTCACCGTGGACGTAGAGCAGAACGGGATCGCTCGGAGCAAGCGGCTCGACTTCCCGATCTCACGGTGCCACATCCCGCCGCGCGCACCTCATCAGTTCAGCATCCTGCTGTAGCATGGCCTCATGCACAGGATAGCCCAACGCCTCTGCGGCTGCCGTTTTGACGGTATAGAAGGGCTCGGTATCCCGTGCGGCAATCAGGACCTCTACTACCTCCAGGCTGCTTTCATCCACCTGACCAAGCCGCTCAGCCGGCCTCGCCCTGTCGCTTACAGATAAACCATGCTCCAGAGCGTACAAGAGGTTCTCGACCTTGCTGCTAGGCGCCTCTTTCCCACCTGTTTCTTCCCCCAACTCCTCGAGTGCTTCAGGTTGAAGCCCAAGATCGAAAGCTCCGTGTACCGGAGACGATCCAAGCTTAGGGCCGGTTCTTCACGCATCAGCGCAATCCTGTACAAAAGCAGGCGCGATGTTCGTGCACGCGCGCCCTGCCGCCGCGCAGGGTCGCCCTGCTTCCTCCTCGCAGAATCGTGCAGCCATTGTCCTTCACCAGCGAAACCATGAACCACCTGTTTCTATGATCCGCCACACGGTAGTGGGAAGCCACGACAGTGGTGCGGCGACGGCGGCGGCTATCGCGCCCGCGACTATGCCCGCGATCCGGTCATTTCGCCATGTCACCGCCGCTCCCACCACAGCCCCGACGACGGCCCCAACTGCTAGAGCAATGAGAAATCCCGCCCCGCAGGCAAGGCTTATGGCCGGAGACTGTGCTTGTCCACCTTGCCCGATTCCTATCAGCAGGCCAACCACCAAACCGGCAAATGCCGACAGCGCAATGACCGCCCGGAGCAGACCGCCTCTCCGCTTCGCCCTCAACAACGATTCAAAGCTCGCTGGCTCGCTGAGCTCATCCGGAATGACCCCGGAGTATCCGGATCGGCGAAGAAATGCCGCCATGCGGCGTGCGATTTCTGCCGTCGCGGCCTGACCCCGATCTCCCGTCTCCGTCGAACGCAGGTGAATCACCCTTTGCCGGCGCTCGCCATCACCCACTGATTGGGTCACCTTGATGGCCGGCACCTGCCCCGCCTTGCCCACAGCATACCCGATGAGTACGATGAACCCGAGAAAAATAGCGCTCGCCAGGTCGCCGCCACCAGAAACTACCGGATCCTGATCCCGGCCCCCCTCCTTCACCACAATCTCACAGCCGGAAATCTCGCTGACCGGAATGCTGATCCTCGGCACCCCTGCTCGATATCCGCTGATCTTGATCGCGCCTGCTACTGGATCCAGCGCCAAGCTTGCCGTCCTCCACTCGTGGCGACCTGTCTCGCCTTCGATCTGGACAAGGATTCGTTCTGCTTCAGGTCCCACCGTTGGCATATCGCTTTCTGTGCCAGCGGGTGCCGGGAGGGCTCTCCCTACTTCCTCCATCAGGTCCGGATGCTGCTGCAAGTACTCTTGATGCACGGGGGACCGCAGCGCCTCGGCAGCCGCGATGCTGAGAGAATAGGAGGGAGACTCGCATGCAGCGCACAGGGCTCGCACAATTCGAGGGCTGCTGCTTCCTACTCTGCCGAGCCTGACCGCCGCATCGCGCTGGTCGATGGGCAGTCTGTCTGATTCCAGACGGCGCAGGAATTCCTCGACATCTGGCGGAAGTGATTCTTCCGCGCCGTTCTCGCCTCCCAGCTCGTGCACCAAGTCCTCGAGTTCTTGCGGTTGTATATCCTCCATGGTCAATCACCTCGTCTCCTTCGGTCTGGCTATCGGTGCAAGCTTGAAAGGATCGACAGGCAGCCCGCAAACCAGCAAGGGCCAGGATAGCGCTGCACTTATGACCTCCCGATCATCCTGGAGATGAACGAGACGACTTCCTTGAGCAGGCCGACGTACCGCATGAGGATGACTGCAACAA
>JBFFCR010000374.1:0-4224 GCA_041559855.1 Anaerolineae bacterium
GTGACAATGCCGTCCTTTTTAAAGGCCGGTCTGAGCTTGGCCAGGGCCTCGACGCTGGTATCGCGGCGCGGGGTCTCGTCAGTATCAAAGTCGAGGGGCGGGCCCTTGCGCTGGGGCACGGGAACCGGCACGATCTCGTCCTTGAAGCGTCTGGCGTCGATGGCCTCGATGGCCTTGCGGTGGCTGTGATAGGAGTACTCGTCCAACTCCTCCCGAGTCAGCCCGTACTGCTCGGCGATGAACTCGGCCGAGTTTCCCATGTGCTGACCGGCAAAGGAGCACCACAGTCCGTCATGGACCACCCCATCGACCAGCTCCCCGTTGCCCAGCCTGTAGCCGACCCGCGCGTTGGGCAGATGGTAGGGTACCAGGCTCATGTTCTCCATGCCGCCGGCTACATATACCTCGCCATCGCCGGCACGGATGAGACCTGCAGCCAGCATCACTGCCTTGAGGCCCGAGCCACACACCTTGTTCAGGGTCACGGCGCCCACCTCTGGTGGAAGGCCGCCGTGGATCGCAGCCTGGCGAGCCGGGGCTTGGCCCATACCGTTCGGTACCACACACCCCATGAATGTCTCGTCCACAATGGCCGGATCGATGCCTGCCCGCCTGATCGCCTCTCGGATGGCCACAGCCCCCAGTTGGGGTCCTGGTGTAGTCGAAAGAGTGCCCATGAACTTGCCAATGGCCGTCCGGCAAGCGCTGACGATGACTGCCTCGTTCTGCTCGCTCACATCTCCCTCCCGCGTATTCTATAGTGTAGTATCTCTCCCCAGAGCCCCAGGCCCGGGGTAGGGCTGGATCGCGCTCCAAACTGCCGTGACTGTTCTCCCTCGGGCTCAAGGCTGGGACTCAACTGATATACCGGCTACCGTAGCCAGGGATTGAATCGCTTCTCTTCTCCGATCGATGTCGCTGGTCCATGTCCCGAATAGACCACCGTATCATCCGGCAGTGCAAACAACACCCTCTGGATGCTGTCCATCATCTGCTGGAAGTTGCCACCCGGCAAGTCGGTGCGGCCGATGCTCCGATTAAAGAGGACATCACCATCAAACAGGACGCCGTGGGCCTTTTCGTAGAAGCACACGTGACCCGGTGTATGGCCTGGCGCGTGCAGCACTCTGAGGCGCAGAGTCCCCACGTCTAACTCGTCACCGTCGTGGAGTTCCAGGTCCGGCGGCGGACTCGGGTCCGCCCTGAGGCCGAACATAGCAGCACCGCCGGACGCATTGAGCAATGGCAGGTCCTGGGGATGAAGGGCCAGGGTCGCGCCCGTCGCCCGCACAATGGGTCCATTGGCATAGGTGTGATCAAAATGGGCATGGGTGTTGAGCACGTACTCGATCAAAAGTCCCTGGCGCCCCACTTCTGCCAGGATCTTTTGCGGGTCGCCACCGGGATCGATGATGGCACCCTTTTTGGTCTCTGGACAGCCGACGATGTAGCAGTTGGTCTGGATCACGCCGACAGGTAGGCTAGAGATGATCAATAGGTTCCTCCTGGGGATACAAAGCTCAGTGGATTACCGGGCGGCAAGACAGGCATCGCTCAAGCGCCCCGTTCCTCTGGCGAACTGGCCTCGCACTACTGAAGCATGTCCGCCGCCAGGGGACCGGTCTCTACCCTCCAGTATAGAGCTTCCAACAGCGGGTAGAAGGCCGAGTAGCGGACAATGGTCTCTTCAATAAAAATGGCCAGCTTTTCGGGATCGCCAACATAGATCGGCTCTCCGCGATTGATTACGTCGTACCTGGAGATGAGGGGCATGCGCCGCAGGTCGATCAGTTCCACTCGCTCCATGTCCAGCGCCCGGGCCACCGCCAATTCCAGATCCAGGCGTTCAGGCCAGGGTAGGGTCTCACGGAACACAGCAGCCACGTTGCACTCGCCCTCGCGGCGCAGATCAAAGGCATATAGGGCCTCGACTCGCGGATCTCCCTGGCAGGCATCCCGCAATTCCTCTAGCTGTCCGTCGGGAAAGCACGAACCTGTTCCCATTGATCACCTCCGGCGACCATTATAGCACAGGTTGCGCAGATCAAGAAGCCGCGGCCATCGCGCGTTAGAGATTGCATACGCACGGGGGCGACTGTCAGAGTTGCGGGGATCCATTCCCATCGTGGGTTACAGCGCCCGGCGGGCAAGGACAGGAACCGCCAGGACAGTTCAGCTCCGCGTCACACTCTCACCACACTTTGGGCAAAAGCGCGATGTCTCGCCCAACTCGGCGCCGCAGCGGCCACAGAAACGCCTGGGAGCCGGTGCTGCGGGCTTGAGCGAGCTGCCGCAGCTCTGGCAGAAATCAGCATCGGCGGCCACGGCCATGCCGCAACTTGGGCAGCGTGTCGATTCATCAGCCTCTGGTTGTCGAGCGATCTGTACGGGCTGGGCGGCTGCTGGAGGAGGTGGTGGTGGCTGGAGCTGCTCAAGCTCTGCTTCCTTTTCCTCCGCCTGCTCCCGGATCTCGTTCACGGCTTTGCAGAGGCTGATCAACTCTGGCTGTGTGAGCGTTCCGGCCCCATAGAGGGCCAGCACCTGGGCACTCAAGGCGTTGATAGCCTGGCTCTCTCGCGTCCGCAGATCCTGAATCTCTTGCTTGACGCGATGGATCAGGCGCTTGCGATCGGCGTCGGCCATCCGCTGGCGGATACCGGAGAGCGCGGTCTGGATCTGGCCGCCCTTGTCGATCTCCGAGATCACCTGTCCGGCGCCCTCTACCAGTTTGTCAAAGATGTCGCTCATTGTGCAACCTCCTGCTCTGCCACCCTATACGTCGAACGATGCAGAAGGTGGTACCCCACGACCGCCAGCGAAACATGGACGTTCAATGACCGCCCCTTGCCATACATGGGGACGAACACCGCCGTGTCACACAGCGCCAGGCAAGCCCGCGTCACGCCATGGTCTTCGTTGCCCAACACCAGCGCGACTCGATGGGGATAGTCGATGGCATAGTAAGGCTGGCACTCCTCCGTGATCTCTAGCGCCGCTATCCAAAAGCCCTGGGCCTTCAACTCCCGTAGGGCGGCGTCGGGCTGGTCCACGTAGCGCCATGGCACGCGGCGGTCCTTGTCACGGCCGACTTTGCTGATGGTGGGATTGGGTGGGGTGGGCGTGATGCCGGTCAACACAACCTCCGCAGCATCCAATGCGTCGGCGATGCGAAATACCGAGCCCACATTGACGGGATAGGCCACGCTCTGGCAAACGATCGCCAGCTCGATGGACGTCGGAGGTTGCAGGGCGCGCAAGAAGCGTTTGAGCGGCGTGCCGCGCAGCTGTTTCACCCAGTCATGCCCCTACACTGGCGTCATAGATGGGCAGCAGAGCCTCGAACACTGCCAGCATGTCATCGGACACATCCGCGCCTGCTTCCATTGCCTGCTGTGGTGATATCTGCTTGTGCACATGCAGTCCACATCGCTTGGTGGGAGCCACCGATCCCAGATACTCGGCCAACTCTGCGCCGTTCATCTGCCGCGAGACTTGCTGTTCAGCGTCTTCGTGCTCCCAGAGGAACCCCTTGCCCTCAGCCGTGATCCGGGCGACGCGGCCATAGCTTGTGCTCGCAGCCCACACATCGATCTGCAAACCATTCTTGACCAGTGCCTCGCGGAGCACTTTGCTCAATGACTCGGACTCGCCCAAGCTGGCCACCAGCATCCGCCAGGGCCACGCAGCCTTTGACCTGCCCCCTGGCTTGCCCACGTAGAATCCGTAGGAAAGGCCCTCCTCATCGGTACCTACCTGAAACGCAGCGTTCGTCTCCCGGGTTTCCCTATCATATTTGTCCTTGCGGGCAACGTGCACTCGGGAGCGGCGCGGCACGATCCAGTGATCAAAGTCTCCCTCAACGCGCCGTCCGAGCTGGAAGGCCAGCAGGCGGCCCAGCTCCTTGCGGCTCGACCAGGCAATGCCCCTCTTCTTGGCTTCAAAGTCGCTCTCCTGAAAGCCGGCAAACTTGGGTCGGGCCCGCTCCCTCTTGGCGCGCGCGGCTCGCTGCCTGGCCGCTTTTCTTTCCTCTGCTGCCAGCCTCCTGCGCTCCTCGGCCATCGCCATCTGCTTCTCGAATTGGATATTCTCCCAGATGCGCGCCTGGATATGCACAGAAGTGGACAAGGTCTGTCCGTCCTCATAGCGGATCGTCATGCGGTCGCCATCAATGGCCTGCACAACGTATTGGCCCTTCCTGTTTCTATAGAACTTGCCCTCTTCGAA
>JBFFCR010000375.1:0-4220 GCA_041559855.1 Anaerolineae bacterium
AGGTGAAGTGGGTCGTGGCCGGCGAGCTCTCGCTGCGCCAGGTGCAGAGGATCGCCGCGGACGTGACGGTCGGCACGGCCGGCTACGCGCACGTCGTCGATGCGGACGGCCGCGCCGTGGCGCACCCGCGGCAACCCAGGATTATCGAGAGGGGCAGGCATGAGAGAGACTCCTTCGTTTTCAGAGCTGGAAGCGTTCGCCAGAGACAAACTCAGGGCGGACCGCTACCCAAACGACCATCATGTCTTCAGGTTGTCCAGGTGCGAGATCTGTGGTGTGGTTCCTTTTGGACTCACCATCGAGCACCACACCGGTTCTCGCAAGGGCGATTTTAAGGGACGCATAATCGGGCAGTGCTCCATCTGCGGACACAGGACCCTCATCCTCAGCTACACCGGAGCGCACAGGCAACCCGAGCGCGAAGAGACCCCGCGCTGTAGATGCGGGGGCGCTGACTTTTACGCCGGTGAGTGCGAGCGTTTCGAAGGGGATGAAGGGATCCCCGGCTTCTTTGACGAGGGCGTTGTCGTGGGGATGTGCTCCTCATGCCAGCGAAAGCTTGTGCTGGTCGAGACAGACTAGTGCCGGTGCCATGTTTGGATCCACGTAGACCGGTGTTATATTCTTGTAGCTCTTCCCTCCACGCGTCCGCGCCAACCAACCTCTCCTCCTGTAAAGAACTGGAGTGCGAACCATGACCATGATCCCTAGACTGCTATTCTTGGTGGCTATCGTGGGCGGTGGGCTTGCCTACACTCCGCGGTCACTGGGGGCAACCCAGCCCGACCCTTTCCCGGTGGCGGGCCCGAGCGCCGTGTCCGACCAGCTCATTCCCCGTGCATACCTGCCCTTTGTCGCCAAGCCCGCCGGCTGCACGCCGATCCCGGGTGTGAACTACAGCACACTGTCGGTCAAACCGCCGCAAACCGACAGGCCGGCTGAGGAGCACGCCGACCTCAACTTGGCGTTGCGCGGCTACGAGGTCACCAGCGCCTACCTCGGACTGGTCGAGTATGGCGGTCCGGCAGACCCCGGAGCCCCCAAACTCTACACTCTCTTTGCCGACTGGCGCGTGCCAGCCTTTACCTCCGCCTACCAGGTCTACGATTGGGACTGGGACTGCAACTGCCGCGCCGGCCTGCTGACCGACTGGCCGGTGACCCTGCTGGACATGGGCACGGCTCCCGGCGAAGCACTTCTCCTCCCCGACTCGGGCTATGACATCGGCAGCGGCTACGAAGCGCTGGTGCTCTATGCCAGCGAGGAGCGGATCACGCTCAAGTACACCGGTGAGGACAATGTCGTGAATGGCTTCACCATCCACGTGGAAGGTGTCTGCGTGGAGCCGTCCCTGCTGGCCCTGTACCGGGAATCGAACGACGCAGGACGCGACGAGTTGCCGGCTCTGCGCGCGGGCCAGCCGTTTGGCCGCGCCAGGGGCACCGCCATCGGCGTTGCGATCCGGGACGCCGGCAGCTTCATGGACCCCCGTTCCCGCTGGGACTGGTGGTAGGGCAGAGAAGACTGGATCCCCGTCCCGGCAGGCCGGGGTTTGACATTGACCACATTCTGTGGTACACTGACCAAGTAAACTGGTCACTTCTCTGCGACCATGAGCCCGGGAGGTTGAGATGCTCCGTAACCTGTTCTCGTCCAATGTGCGGGTCGCGCTGCTTACCCACTTTTTCACCCATCCTGACGGGCGGTTCTATGCCCGAGAACTAGCGCGTCAGTTGGATGAGCACTATAATGCCGTGTGGCGCGAGCTGAACAACTTGGAGACCATCGGCCTTCTTGCCAGTGAAGAGAGTGCCAACCTAAAGCATTACCGGCTCAACCCTGCATTCCCGATCTATGAGGAACTGAAACGCATAGTCCTCAAGACCACCGGCCTGGGAGAGGTACTCCGCCAGGAGCTCGGTCGATTGGGTACAATTGAACAGGCATTCATATACGGATCGGTCGCAGCCGGCAACGAAGATTCTCTATCCGATGTGGATCTCATGTTGATTGGGCAGATTGACCTAGTGGCCTTGTCGGAGGTTGTCGCACGCGTGGAGAATCAACTAGCACGTGCGATCAACTACCTAGTCCTGTCACCAGCTGAGCTGGCAAGAAGGCTGAGCGAGGACGATCCATTCATTACCAACGTCATGTCTGGTCCAAAGATCATGCTGATCGGAGAGGAAGATGGCCTACGATAGACTACTGCAGCAAAGGCTGATTCGCACGTATCAGGCGCGGCCTCAGGAGGTGGGGCACCTACTACAGGTGGCTTCACGGGACCTGGTCACTGCAGCCGAGATCCTGCCCGAGCACGCGGATTGGGCGTACAATATCGTGTACAATGCCGTACTTCAAGCTGCGCGGGCATTGGTTATGCATAAGGGCTACCGCCCTCGGGGAACGGGACAGCATCGGACCATTGTCCTATTCTGCCAGGAGGCGCTCGGTCCGGAGTACAGAAGCCAGATTGCCCTCTTTGATCAGATGCGACGCAAGCGCCATCGATTGGTCTACGAGATGGTAGGCCTCGTCTCGCACCAAGAGGCAGAACAGGCACTGAACTTCGCCAAGGGGCTTGTGGAAGAACTGACGTTGCGGATATCGGGTCCGGCCTCGGACGGAGGCTGAGCACTCTCCAGTATCGGCAGAGAGCAAGCATCTGCTCCCCAGACACCAGCACTTCGCGATGGCCGAAGGTCTCCTGACCGAGGCCAACGACATAGCTGTCCGTCCTGCCTGCTCTAGCAGGTAGGAAACAGAAAAGAGCCTTTCATCTCGCGTTCTTATCTTTCCCCTTTCTTTGTTTTTTTCTCGTACACCCGTAGTGCGTCCATGGCACCAAAGGCGGTGCCCTAGCGCCCGGGCGTCAGTAATGGGTGCCATCTCCACCTCCTACTGACCACTAACGTCTATCCACCCTCTGTTGTCAGCCCCCCCATTTTGCGCTATAATCTGGGGGCCATGGGGCTCACAGATCTGGTGATCCGCAGCCAACTGATCCCACCGCGGGAGCGCAGGGGCGTCCTGCGCCGCCCCCGCCTGGAGGCGCGCCTGGGGGAGGCGCTCGACTACCCGCTGACGTTGGTGCAGGCCGGCACCGGCTACGGCAAGAGCACAGCGCTGGCCTCGCTGGGCAGTACGGGGGCGAAACTCTCCTGGTACACCATCACCGACCCCGACCGCGACCCCCTGCTCTTCCTGGCCCACCTGGTCTGCGCTTTCGAGCCGCGCGATCCCGCCTGGTGCGAGCCCGCCATGGCAGCCCTGGAGGAGGCGGGCGGGCGCGTGACACCAGAGGCCCTCACCCCCCTGCTCAACGCCCTCACTTTGGAATTGGCCGGGGATGAGCGCCTGGATCGGGAAGCGATCCTGGTGCTGGACGACTATCACCTGGTGGACGGTGTGCCCGAGATCGCGGCTCTGGTGGAGAGGCTAGTGGACTATGCGCCGCCCCGCCTACACGTGGTCATCTCCACCCGGCAGATGCCACCCCTGGAGGCGCTCACTCGCTGGCGGGTCAAGGGGCAGTTGCTCACCATCACCCGTGCCGACCTGGCCTTTACCGCCGCTGAGATCGAGGCGCTGTACCGCGAGCAGTACGGCCATCCCTTGTCTGAAGAGCAGGCCCTGGCCCTGGCGACCGAAACCGAAGGCTGGGCCATCGCCCTGCAGATGGTATGGCAGAGCCTGGAGAGCGGAGCGGTCCCCAACCTGGATGCCATCCTGGGCCAGCTGCCGTCGACGCTGGAGACACTGTTCGAATACCTGGCCCAGGACGTGCTGGCCCGGCAGCCGCCCGCCACCCAGCACTTTCTGCTCAGTACCTCGGCGCTGCGCCAGATGGACAGCGCGTCCTGCGATCGTCTGCTGGCTGAGGAGGGGAGCGCGGCTACGCTGAGGCAGCTGCACGAGCGGGGCCTGTTCGTGGTTTCGCTTGGCGAGGGAGTCTACCGCTACCACCACCTATTCCACGACTTTTTGCGAGCCAGGCTCGCACAGGACGCTGGGCACTCGCAGGCCCTGCACCAGCGTGCCGCCGCCTATTTCCGCGAGATCGGCCAGCCGGAAGAGACAGTCTACCATCTGCTGGAGGCGCGGCAGTACGACCATGCCGCGCAACTGCTGGAGGAGATAGGTCCCGGCCTGGTGCAGTCGGGCCGCTTTGACAGCCTGGGCGCCTGGATTGCGCGCCTGCCAGAGGCGCACCGCGATGC
>JBFFCR010000376.1:0-4217 GCA_041559855.1 Anaerolineae bacterium
GCACCCAGCCAGTGGGTAGCGTTGATCACATCCGGCCCCGAGATGCCGGGGAAGAGGTACTTGGCCCCTCCGGAGAAACCGACGACCTCGTGCGGGAAGGTCGGGCCGACGATGATGATCTGATCGTGCTCCAACACGGCTTTGTTGATGCGGATGTCGATCTCGGGCGGCAAGGAGGGGTGCCAGTTCGCCCCGGCGAGCTCCTTGATCTCGTCCTGGTCGATGATGCCGAGCGAGGTCAACGCTGCAGGATCGTCCCAGGCATGGTTGAGCAAGCCTACGTGCTTGAAGGTCGTGGCCCGCTCCTCGGCGGTGATGCCCACCAGGTGATTCAGGCCCTCTTCTGGGTACCCGGGATGCGTCCCCAGGGCAACCATGACATTGAGCTCCCTCGCATCGTGCAGGACCTCAACCACCATGCGAAAGAGCTCAGGCAGCGGCAGCGAGCGAGTGTGGTCAGGTACCAGCACCAGCACCTTCTGTCCGGTGAACTTGCCGCCCAGCCCTCGAGTCAGAACGTCCCTGGTCTCATCGCGAGAGAGCAGGCTGGTCTCTGAAATTGCTTGAGCGATGATCATCTAGCCAGATCCTTTGTGAAGGATGAATGCAAAGGCCGCTCACGGCGATCCTTCTCAGGCTCGTTACACGCCAGCGTATGCCGAAAAGCCCCCATCCACCGGCACGGTGATGCCTGTGACAAACGCTGATGCCGGCGAAAGCAACCACAGCACCGTGCCCAACAGGTCCTCGGGCACGCCAAAGCGGCCCATGGGGGTATGCTCCACGATCTTGATGCCGCGCGCCGTCAGCCCACCGGTTTCTTTGTTGATCAACAGGAAGCGGTTTTGCTCGCCGAGGAAGAAGCCAGGTGCGATGGCATTGACCCGGATCTTGCCCGAGTAGTTCTGCGCCATGTGCACGGCGAGCCACGCCGTAAAGTTGGTGATCCCGGCCTTGGACGCTGAGTAGGCGGCGATGTTGGTCAGGGGGCGAAACGCGTTCATGGACGAGTAGTGCAGGATCACGCCCTCGCCCGTCTCAACCATCTGCTGCGCCAGAACCTGGCAGGGCATGATGGTGCCGAGGAGGTTCAGGTCGAGCACGAAACGCATCCCCTCCTCCGGAATGTCAAAGAAGCTCATCTCCGGCGAGACGGTGGCCCTCGGGCTGTTGCCGCCCGCGGCGTTGACCAGGCCGTAGAGCGGGCCAAATCGCTCATTGATCGCCGCGCCGGCTGCCGTCAGGCTGTCGCGGTTCAGCACGTTGGTGTGCACCGCGTCGACCTGGTTTCCAAGTGGCCCGAGGCTCTCCTTGATGCTTTCGACCTTGGCCAGATTCAGGTCGAGGATCATGACGTTCGCGCCGCAGCCAGCCAGCGCGGCGACGACGTCGCTTCCCAACGCGCCTGCCCCGCCGGTCACCGCGAAGGTTTTGCCGGTGAAGTCGTACATCGCCATCAGTTCATCTCTGTTCACGCGTTGCACTCCTTCGGTTCATTCTATCCTATCTATGTCCGAGATGTCTCACAGCTTGTATGTACGACGTGCTAGCCCGTTCGCCATCTCGGGCGCCATCTCTGCGGCGTCCGCCAGATCGATCAGCCCGCGCACCACCAGTCCAGCCAGCCAATTGGCTGACGCCCGGCGCCAGACGTCGTGCCGCGCCGGGATCGACGCAAAGGCACGCGTGTCGTCGTTGAACCCCGCGGTGTTGTACAATCCGGCCGTCTCCATCACCTGTTCGAAATAGCGCGCCATGCCGTTGAGGCTGTCGTGGTACCACCACGGCGGGCCGAGCCTGAGTGCAGGGTAGTGCCCGGCGAGGGGTGCCAGTTCGCGCGAATAGCTGGTTTCATCGAGGGTAAAGAGGACCAGCGTCAGCCGCGGGTCGTTGCCGAAGCGGTCGAGCAGCGGTTTCAGATTGTACACCCATTCGGTTGCCACTGGCATGTCGTGTCCTGTGTCGGGGCCGAATGCCTCGAATACGACTGGGTTGTGGTTCCGGTAGCAGCCGGCATGTATCTGCATCGCCATGCCGTCCTCGATGCTCATGCGCGCCATCTCGATCATCATGTACCCTGTGAAGCGTCGCGCGTCCTCGGCCGTTGCTTTGCCGGCCAGCGCCCGAGCAAAGATCGCCTCCGCCTTCTTGGATGACAAGGCCTCCGTGTACGGCGTCTCCACGCCGCTGTCGGTTGCGGTGGCCCCCATGCTCTTGAAGAAGGCACGCCGCTCCTCCAGCGCCCTGATGAGCCCCTTGGCCGTGGTGATCTCCCGGCCGACGGCCGTACTCAGCGCATCCAGGTGCGAGCGCCAGCCAGCCGTCAGGAGATTCACGACTGCGTCCGGACGAAAAGTGGGCCGCACCACCCCCTGCCAGCCCGATTTCGTGATCGCCTTGTGATAGGCCAGGTCATCGCTGGCCCCGTCGGTGGTGCACAGCACCTCGATCTCGAACCGCTCGAACAGCGCGCGGGGGCGGTATTCAGGCCGGGCCAGCTTGTCCACCAGCTCATCGTAGATGGCTTGTGCAGT
This sequence comes from Anaerolineae bacterium, assembly GCA_041559855.1. Taxonomy (GTDB): domain Bacteria; phylum Chloroflexota; class Anaerolineae; order JAAYZQ01; family JAAYZQ01; genus JBFFCR01. Next base: position 2,535 of record JBFFCR010000376.1, read on the forward strand.
GCCGCCCGTCAGCTTCTGCCGGACGCCAAAGACCTCGTACAGCTCGTGCGCCAGCCAGACCCCGCTGGGTGTGCCGCGAAAGAGGTAAAAGTGGTCGGCAAAGGTCTGCCAGACCCTCCGGTGGTCGGTTTCCACCAAGCGCCCGAGGCCCTCTCGGGCGCCGTCCTGCTGCGGGATGCCCAAGGCTTCCAGAGGCACGCCCTGGGAGTAGAGCATGCGAAAGACATAGTGGTCGGGGATGATGAACAGGTGGGCCGGTGTGCCGAACGTCGCGTTTTCGTCGGCGAGCAGCCGGGGATCGACGTGACCGTGCGGGCAGACGAGGGGCAGATCCGCGATGGCAGCGTAGAGCTCGCGCGCCACGCGGCGTTGCCCAGGGTCTGTAGAGAAGAAGCGATCCGGGTCCAAGAGGACTTGGCCCTCCGGATTGGTTATCGCCTGTGCAGTCATCTCACCTCCATGTGTGCTGGGCGAACATCCACGTGAAGCACGCGGCTTCTAACGCGCAGGCAGCCGCCTCGAGCCCAGCCACGTCCAGTGCCGGCGACGCATCCGGACGCCACGGGATGGTGCTGATCGTGACGGTGAGTACGTAATCCGCATCTGGCAGAGCACGGCGGAGCTGGCATCCATGTGCCTCCGTCCATGGTCTGGGTGCCCGATTCTCTGTGAAGCGCCGACGAAGCCCATTATAGCACTGGCACTATGGTAGGTCAATGTGCCCGCGATGGGAGGGCATCCCTGCACATTGCGGTTCTTGGGTTCGAGTCAAAGCGTGGTACGCTGGGCGGATCTGAGGCGAGCTGTACGAATTCGCAACCAAGGAAAGGAATCACCCGCATGCATGGCTTGGACTGGCTGTTCTCTGGTGCACTGGCGCTGGTTCCTCTAATCACGGCGGGATCAAGGCCCTCCGTTATGAGCTCGCCAGGAAGTCGTTCCCTGGGTCAAGGATGTGCCCCGCGCTCTGGTCCGAGTCATCGGTATCGCCGAGATCTTGGGTGTAGAGGATCACTGGGGGCGGATCATCTTTGTGCGCTCGACTCAGCAAGCGGCACGTACCTGTTGCTCGTCGTGCGCGCTCAGTATGTGCTGAGCGAGGCGAGGCAGTAGTGGTAAGGTATATTACCACTACTGATCGGCACGGTTTGGTTGCCTCCAAAGGAAGGCAAAGCCGGTCCGGGAGACAACGGGTTGGCTTCTGCTTGGCGATTGCTGCCAGGTCACGCAAGTTCTTCCAGCAGCGCCCTCGCCTCGACCAGGTCCACGGTATCAAACCCCTCGCTGAACCAGCCATAGATATCGCTCAGCAGTCCGCGGGCCTCGTCGCGGCGGTCCTGCGACCCCCACAGCCGCGCGAGCCTAACGGCCGCCCGCAGCTCGAATAGACGAGCCTGCTGCTCCTGGGCAATGCTCAGTGCCTGCCGGAAGCAAGCCTCGGCCTCAGCTCGATGAGGAGGTTGCTTCGCGCCGTTGGCTTCCACGAGCAGTAGCTCGCCGCGCATGCGCCAGACCTCCGCTTGCGTCGCCCGCATGCCGGTGCTCTCGATCCAGGCTTCAGCCTGATCGAGAGCTCTCAGGCCCGTTTCGACCTGGCCTGCCCGGGCGCACACGTCGGCCTGCAGCAGCATCAGGCCGGCGTAGCCACCACCGGAACCTGCGGCCTGCCAGCTGGATCCTGCC
>JBFFCR010000377.1:0-4212 GCA_041559855.1 Anaerolineae bacterium
CAGCCCGATGCCTCGCCCGAAGCCACCGTGCCCTCCACGCCTGTGAGCAGCGTAGACCCTGCCGAGATGCAGGATCTCCTGGCCCAGGCTGAGGACCTCGCCCTACACAGCAAGTTCGAAGAGGCCATCGCCATCTATGAAGACCTGGCGAGCCGCGCCCCCAGTGACTCCCGGCCCGAGGCCGGATGGGCCTATGCCCTGGTCCTGGACGATGAATCTGTCGAGGCCCTGCCACATGCCCGCCGGGCCGTAGAGCTGGATCCTACCAATGCTGATGCTAATGCCGTTCTGGGCCGCGTCTATGCAGCCCTCGGAGACGGGGACCAATCGCGAGCCTGGGCCCAAAAGGCAGTCGATCTGGACCCCGGTAGCGCCCAGGCCCACGCGGTCTTGGCCGAAGCCTATCTGCTCGCTGGCGAGGCCCAGAATGCTGTCGACGAGGCCGACCTGGCCCTGGTGCAGGACATCAGCAACGCCGACGCGCATAGCATTCGTGGCTGGCTGTACTACTTCGTAGACAACGACATGGGCCGTGCAAACAGCGAGCTATACAAAGCCGTTGTTCTCCAGCCCGAGCTCTGGTTGCGACCGCACGACTACGGTGTGCTCCTTGCAGAAGCCGAGGACTATAATACAGCCATCATCGCCTTCCAGGATGCCCTAAACGACCGGGCCAAGGCCACTACCTTTACGGCCATCGGCGAGTGCTACTATGAGCTGGGAGAGTACGGCCCTGCCAGGGTATCGCTCCAGCGAGCACTATCCCTGGGAGCCGAGGATACCGAGACATTGGGGCTGCTCGCTGCGGTCTATGCCCATCTGGGCCAGTGCGACGAGGCCCAACCCTACTATGAGCAGGTCCTGGCGACCGATCCTACGCAGCCTATGGCCAACGAGGCCGAGGAGCTGTGCCAGGGCGAAGGGCCATCCACCACTCCTTCGGCAACGACCTCTGCCTTGGAGCCCACAGACACGCCCGAGCCCGATGCCACCGAGGAGACCGCGGCGCCACCGATCAGCCTTACCGGGCGGATCGCCTTCCCGGTATGGAACAGCGGGACGGGCAAGTACGACACCTACATCGCCAACGTCGATGGCAGCGGGCGCCAATTGGTCGTCGCCGAGATGCACCAGCCCGCCTTCAGGCCCGACGGCGCGTGGCTCGTCGTGAACGGCGAACTACACGAACACGTGAACCTCCATGTCGTGAGGCCGGACGGCAGCGGGTTGAAGGAGATGAGCCAGCATGCCGAGGATGAGCTGCCTGCCTGGTCGCCCGACGGCAAGAGCATTGTCTTTAGCTCCAGAATGCACGGCGACAAGCAGTCCCGGGTCTATATCATCGACGAGGTCATCTACGAAGGAGACTACAGGGCAGAGGGCCGTGCTCTGAACTTTGGCACCGACGACGTGCGGGGCGAGGATCCCACCTGGACCTCTGACGGGCAGATCATCTACGCCGGATGCGATATCACTGTCTATCCAGCCCCGTGCGGGCTGTACACCATGCCGGCCGCTGGGGGTGTCTATCCCTTCACGCAACTGACCGAGAACGAGGAGGACACAGCACCAGCCGCCCGTGGCGACAAGGTCGCCTTCATGTCCGACAGCTCAGGGAATTGGGAGATCTATGTGATGAACCTCGATGGGACAGGGCTGAGACGCCTGACCAACAATTCGTCCATTGACGGCCTTCCCACCTGGTCGCCCAACGGCAGGTCCATCGCCTTTGTCTCTAACCAAGATGGAGCCTGGGGCGTGTGGGTCATGAATGCAGACGGCTCTGGTCGACGCAAGCTATTCGCCATTGGCGGCGGGGGACTGGGGTCTGATTGGCAGCACGAGCAGATCAGTTGGGGGCCGTGAGCAAGCTTCGCGCCGCCAAACAGAGGTCATTTCGCAGCGCTGCGAGCAAGCCACAGAAGCTGTTCCTGGCTATCTTCGTGCTGGCGCTGCTGGCAATCACCGGGTGTTCTGGCACTCCGACACCGGTCGCAGAGACCGCAGCGCCCCCGGTTGCGAGCACGATGGTGACGGCGCCTGTCATCGCCGCTTCCCCCACTACCATCCCCAAGCCTACAGCCACCTTTGTGCCTCTGACTACGCCCTCCCCCACGCCAGAAGGCGGCGCGCTCACTGCCAGCATTGTGCCGCGCATCGAGATCGGGGTCGCCAGGCGGATGGCCGATGCTGGCGAGGCGATCCTGGTGGACGTACGCAGCCCGGCGACCTTTGAGCAGGCGCACATTGCCGGGGCCATCTCTATGCCGAGCAGCGAGGTTCTCGACCGCTACCACGAGCTCCCCACCAACAAACTCGTCATCTTTTACTGATCTTGAAAGAACGAAGCCTCGAGCGCCGGTGCGGCGCTCGCCGTCATCGAAAAGGGCATGACCAATGTCTCAGCCCTGCTGGGAGGATGGGCCGCGTGGCAGCAGGCGGGCTACCCACTTGAGGGCGAGCAGGTCCCGACTCCTGCAGCCCCGGCCGTCGCCATCGAAGAGATGACTACCCTGGGCAACCCCGATGCCCCGGTCACCATCGAGGAATTCACCGACTTTCAATGCCCCTACTGCCGCCTGTACGCGCTGCAGACCCTGCCCCTGATCAAAGAAACCTACGTTGAGACTGGCCTGGTGCGCTACATCGTCAAGGACTTTCCCCTGTCGACGCATCCAAATGCCACCATCGCCGCCGAAGCCGCACGCTGCGCAGGAGCCCAGGGGGCATACTGGCCCATGCGTGATCTGCTCTTCGACCGGCAGGCGCAGTGGTCGCCGCTGGGAACGGAACAATTCGTCGACACATTGGTGGGGTACACCGAGGAATTGACCCTGGACTCTGCGGCCTTTCAGCAGTGCCTCGAGGCGCGTGAGTTCGGCGAACTGGTCCGCCTCGACATGTGGGACGGAGAGCAGGCAGGCGTGCAGGGGACCCCTTCGTTCCGCATCAACGGGCAGCTCATCAGCGGTGCCTATCCCTTCGAGACCTTCCAGGAGCTGATCGAAGCTGAGCTGCAAGCGACCCGCTAAATCTGCTTGGCGTGGAATCAGTTTGAACATCGGGTGATCATTCTGTCACGCAGGTAGGCCAAAGTCACCCTGAGCCAGTCGAAGGGGACTTTGGCAACAGTCCCTTGAGCAGAAGCCGCGGGGAATCGCCCTTCGACGAGTTCAGGATGATTCATCGCTATGCACAATTGCTCAATCTCCAATCGGCTTCTCTACGTGGGTCATGTGCGGGGCCAGACGTAGAGCAGATCAGAGGTGCACCAGCTCGATCCGCTCTGCCGTACTGTCATAGATCGCGTAAGACGCCCAGGCGACGTCCTGCGGCAGGCCTACACTCCCCACACCTACCACGTAGCGATGCCCGGCCTTCACCCGTACTTCCTCGCCACGGAGCCGGCGCAGGCGACCCGCAGGCCCCCACTGGCAGACGGCGTGGTGGTGCGTATGGCCGTGAAACAGGATGGCTCTCTCCGCCTCTTCCAGCACAGCCAGGGCCTGCCACAAGTGGTCCTCATCCTCAGTCAGATAGGGAAAGAGATCGCGCCACGAGCGACCGGGTAGATCGCGCCAGGCCTCAAAGTCGCCCACAGTAGAGAGCCCTTCGGGCCACCAGGGCACGGCATGGACGGCAAGAAACCCATCCTCAGCCAGGAGCGGCACCCAGCTTTGCACCCAGGCTTGATGCTCAGGCTTCAGGCGCCGCCAGCCCGACACCTCATAGTTCCCGAATACGGCGAGGGCCCCCACCTCATGCAAGAGGGCCAGGCAGCTATCGCCGCCCACATCGCCAAGGCTAATGAACTGGTTCGCTCCGCGCAGCCTGGCATCGTCCAGAACCGCTGCCAGCTTCTCGTGGCGACCATGCACGTCAGATAGAATCGCATATCGCATAAGCCATCCCCCCACACTTTGAGGCGATAGTATAACAGCAGACGGCGTAGAGGGGAAATAGCCGGCTCCCTCGCATGGGCTCGTCTGGCTGTAGACCCGCCATCTTTTGACAAAGCAGGCCGATTGTGATAGGCTTAACATGCGACACAGGCACTTCGCAACCGGGCCCCCAGGGCCAGCAGGCTAGATACAGCGGCGTGTCAGCAAGAGCAAGGAGTGCTTTTGAATGCCTGGCGACTATTTGCCGATCCTTATCTTCGCAGTCGTAGCCATAGCCTTGTCGGCAATCGCCGTTCTAGTGCCCGCGCTA
>JBFFCR010000378.1:0-4183 GCA_041559855.1 Anaerolineae bacterium
GAGAATAGCATTCAGTACATAGGTGGCCGAAGTGCAGTACGAGAACGATTCGCCTGGAAGGGTCTCTGTGGGGAAGTACAGAATGGTCTCGACCAGGTCAGACCGGTCGAGCGGGTGATCCTTCTCATAGTAGGTGCGCGACGCAGGATCCCAATCATCACACTCCCAGCCATGGCGCATGGTGAGTAGATCCTCGATGGTGAGCTCTTGCACCTGCTCGTCTGCACCCTCCAGGGGCAGGTATTCAGGGAAGTAGTTCAGGATCTTTTCGTCAACCCCCTCGATGTACCCATGCTCGATGGCAAGACCCACCAACAGGGAGGTGAAGCTCTTGGTGACAGATGCTACCTCGTGGCTGCTGTATGGCGACTTGTGGTAAAAGTACTCCTCGAAAACGAGGCGTCCATCCTTGACGATCAGGATGTTGTGGATGCCCATGTACTTGGATCCACCACCTGGGCGGGTCAACGGTTCGCTGCCCTTCTCCCCGGTATGGATCGCTTCAAGTAGTTTCGTCCCCCAGGCTGGGTTGATGCCCACATCAGCCAGGGAGGCGGTCTCCCAACCGTCGTCCATCTGCTCGGGGACCTTGTTATACGGGGTCGTCGTGCTGACGAGCGGCTTCGTGGGCGCTGTCGTGGGCGTCGGGGGCGGCGGCGTCGATGTCGGAGGCGCAGGCGTGGTGCTGGGAGGGAGCGGAGTGGCCGTCACTGCCCGTGCAACCGGGGTGGCAGTGGCGGTCTCAGCAGGCGGCGGTTGGGCAGATCCGCAGCCGGCGACCAGCAAAGCTACGAACAGGATCGGCGTCAGCCTCCGAACCAGAGCAGACATGACTTCCTCCTTTTGTCCTTGAGAGGCGGCACCCGGCTGCGTGGCCAATCCCCCAGCCATCTGCCGCCTACCTAAATTCCGGCCCGGTGAGCTCAGCCAGGCAGGAAGCATCGGGCTCGTTCAGAGGATCGTCGAGGAATTGGAGACCGATGCGTAGGGCGCATGGATCGGTGCGCATGACCCCGTGGCCCATGTTCGGGAACTCAAAGTAATGGCTGTGACTGAGGGTCCCGGCAGCGAGCTGACCCCACTCGGGCGTGGTGATCGGATCAAATTGCCCGGCAAAGATCAAAGCGGGGACATCGCTCACGACCGCCTGGTTCTCAACCGGAGCAGCCTTGCCTGCCCCCCAGAATTCACAGGTCCGAAAGAAGGAGGACAGCTCGAAATAGCCGGCCCACTGGGGCGGATAGCTGGCTGCCACTTCCAGACTATGCTCGTAGGAATCGAAATTGACCTCATCCCGGCAGAGAGATGAGTAGTAAACGCCGGTGGCTACGTTTTGGCTGTATCCCTCCAGGCTCTCTATGGCCCATTGGAGCGGGCTCAAGTCCCCCTGGCTGGCCGCATCGATGGCAAAGGGCACGTCGGGAATCGCCGAGGCGCTATGCAGGGCCATATAGATGGCATCCATAAAGACCTTGCCATCTACAACCACGGTGTGGCCATTACTGTCGATCGAGCCGGGATTGGCTTCCAGGGCGTCGATAGTCTTGTAAAAGCTCTCCTCCAGGTCAGGATACCTGCTGCCACAGGCCGCATCGGCGGAGCAGGCGGCAAAGACCCGGTTGACAGACGCCACGTAGCTCGAGATAACATCACTGGGGTAATCCACCTGGGGCGGAAAGGCAGAGTCCAGGATCACACTGCGCACACTCGCGGGGTAATAGCGCATGATGGCGAGTGCCAGGCGCGTGCCGTATGAGGTGCCGTAATAGTTGACCTGCTCGTAGCCGAGTGCCAGCCGCAGATCGTTCGCGTCGGCGGCGTTGGTTACGCTGTTGTACATGGCCAGATCGATTCCCTGCGCCAACAGGCCGTCGCGACAGTCGAGTAAGAATGCCTCGGTCCGCGTATCTTTCTCTTCCTGACTGAGGTCCTGCCCATCCAGTTCTCTCTGGAAGGCTATCTCGCCGGGGCAGCCCAGAAATGGCTCGCCTAGGTGCGTGCCCCGTTGGTTGTACATGATGAAATCGCGGGTGGCGCGGATCCGGTCACCAACCGTTCTCAGGTAATAGTCGACCATGCCCAGGGCATTGCCCCCGCCACCACCCATCAGATAGATCACCGGGTCGGGTTCGGGATTGGGACTGAGACTGCGAAAGATGGCGACGTGAACGCTCACCGTTGCGCCATCAGGCTTCTCGCGGTCTTGCAGCACGATCAGGTCGCCACACTCGACGTCCACTGCGGAGGTGTCGAAGCGGCACTCGCCCGGTACGAAGGTAGGAGCAAAGAGAGACCGCTCCTCCGGCGTTGGGCTGGGTTCGAGCGTCGGCTTTGGGGTCGCGGATGGTTCGGGGGTCGGCGTCGGTGGCACTGGAGTGGCCGTGGGTGAGGCCGTTGCTGTCGGTGTCGCAGGCGTGGCGGTGGGCGGCAGCGAGGTGTCGGTTGGTGCGCGTGCAATCGAGGTAGCAGTAGCGGGAATAGAAGTGGACGTCGGTTGGGCAGATCCGCAGCCGGCGACCACCAGGGCCACGAACAGGATCAGCGTCAGCCTTCGAATCAGAGCAGACACGATTCCCTCTTTCTATTGTCCAGGCATGGGCCAGCGACCGGGTCCCTCTGGCCCGTGCCTGGTGCGCTTTCCCTCTTGCACCTCACTCGGATAACCCGCTTCGCACCGAGGGTGTTCAGCGCAAACGGGCTGTGGGGGTTGCCATCTGACAGGCCTGACTACAGGATCCTCTTGGCGAGCGGGAGCCTCCTGACCATCCCGCCGACCAGGAAGCAGAGTGGTAGGCAGATCAGCGCCGCCAAGGCGAACTTGAGCAGCGGGTACAGCTCTATGCTCCTGAGCCCAACAGTGATCAAGACCACGGCGGAAGCGTGGAAGATATAGGTTGCGTAGGCACTGGCGGATAGCTCTCTGCCCAGCTTGCCCCGGCGGTCATACGCCCTGCGGAACCAGACCAGCAGGCTGATCACCAACCCCACACAGAGGAACTGCTCCCATAGCGCGTAGGTCAGTGCCTGCCAGTGGAGCCCGCCCCTGAAGTCTGCGGTGCTTCCTTCAAGAGCGCCCCCCGCAACGAACAGGATCGGGGCGAGGACGATGAGCAAGGCCACGACCCGGCCCCACAGCCTGCCCCTGGTCGCGTCCTGGGATATCGCGGACAGCCAACCGCGCCGGTAGGCCACGATGCCGACGACGAACAGGGCGATGTACTGGGGGAAATGGGGGAACTGGAGGCCCATAGGCGCAAAGCTCCAGCCCACGGGCAGCCAGATCCGCACGACAAAGGTGACCAATCCCACGGCAAGGGCAAAGAGTGCGACAGCCAGGTTGCCAGGCGCCGCACCATCGCTACCTGCCTTCTGTGCAGGACGGTTCGCCAGCCGCCACCACAGCGCATAGACGACGCTAAAGATCAGCAGGGCCTCGAGAAACCACAGTGGCCCTGTGTCCAGCAGTTCGTAGCGCATCCAATAGTCTCTGATGTATGTCCAGATCGACCCTTCCGCCCCCCAGACCGTGAAACCCAGGAAGCAGCTGAGCAATGGCGCTACGATCAGGATCTGGAACGCAAAGGGCACCCCCAGGCGCAAGAACCGCTCCTTTACGAACTGCTTGACTCCCTTGCGTTCCAGGGAGCGCGGTACAAAGTAAGCCGCGATCAGAAAGTAGAAGCCCATGAAAAAGGCCTCGTTGATGGCGACGAATAGCGTCAGCACCGTGGAGGTGATCATGTCTGCCTGGTGTTCCGTATAGTTCCACGGCCCTTCCGCCCCGTAGGTAATGGCCAGGTGATGCAGGATCACCAGGAGCACCAGCAGGATGCGGATGTTGTCGATGAAGGCGAGGCGAACCCGGGCCACCGGTTCGGCCCGCACCAGGGCCCTGCCCGCGTCTGCTGTCCTTGTCACCGGCATCGTTTGCGTAGCCACCGTTTTCCTCCATCCCCGATCTGCTCAGGCTCTATTCCCGGGAGGGGATGACTGACAGGTCGCTCTTGTAGCGGCTGTGATGGGGCAGATCGAAATTGCCAAAGGCCGCCGTGCCTTTGATACCTAAGTATAACCGCTTCCTGGGAGTTGGCGCATCCGCCAGATGGGGAATTTTTCGTTGGCCCTGTGGCCAGTTTCCGGGGGGTACCGGGCCAGGGTCGCAGAAGGGGAGCGAGTGCTGTCC
>JBFFCR010000379.1:0-4176 GCA_041559855.1 Anaerolineae bacterium
CCCTAATGGCCCCAGCCCCACTGGTTGACAAAAGCAGAAAACACAGCTACAATGGACCTGTCCTTAGCACTATGCGAAGGGGCAGGAGGTGGATCGATGACTGCGGAGCAGCTGCCGTTGTTTCCGGAACAAGCCCATCGTGCCGGGGATCCGCATGGGGACCTCACGGCAGAGTCATCCCTGGACAAGGCCATGGGACGCTTTCGCAAGTATCTCGTACAAAACGAGTATGCCGAGAACACGGTCAAGTCGTTCCTGGGCGACTTGGGCATCCTCAAGCGGTACCTGAAGGACAACCCACCCGTCGGGCAGATCAGCACCAAGGTCTTGCAGGATTTTATGCGCTGGCTGCAGTACGAGCGCGGCAAGCCATGCAGCCCCAAGTCCTATGCCCGGCGCCTGACGACGACCAAGGTCTTTTTTGCCTGGCTGGCTGATCTGGGTGTTATTCCAGCCGACCCGGCAGCCCCCCTGATCCACAAGCCTGTTTCGGCTCCGCTGCCACGCATACTCTACGACGATCAGGTGGATCGAGTGCTCGCTGCTACGCGCGAGATGATGCCGGGAGACGAGCCTGACAGAAAGCCCGACCCCCGCCCCCACCTGCTGGTCACCCTCATTCTGGAGACTGGCATCAAGAAACAAGAGTGCGTGAGGATCAAGCTCGCGCACATCGATACCTCGAACCCAGCTGGACCGATAGTCCACATCCGCTACGATAACCCGCGCATGCAGTACAAGGAGCGGAGGCTGCGCCTGCCTGCAAGCTGGTCGCGGACGCTGGCTCTGTACCGGGCAGCCTACGAGCCGCAGCAGCTCCTCTTTCCCTGCACAGCGCGCAACCTGGAGTATGTTCTGGCCAACGTAGCCAAGTTGGCCGGGTTGTCCGACGGCCTCTCGTTCGAGATGCTGCGCTGGACCTGCGCAGTGCGCGACTACCGGGCGCGCATGGACCCCGATCAGCTACGGCGCAAGCTGGGTCTTTCGCGGATGAGCTGGCAAGAGACCGAGCCCAAGCTGGTCCGGCTGATCGCGCCTCCCCTGGGAGAAGAGAAAGAGACCACAGCGTAGAAATCCAGGAGAGCGGAGCAGGGCCCTCGCCACCTCGCCTGCGGCGAGCAGGCAGGATCTCAATACACTCAGAGAGGAGAAGGAGATAACGTGAGGACAGCCCGTCTTGAAGCATTGAGCCAGGAAGAGGTGGAGCGCATCCACGCCGCCCCGATGGAGGTTCTGTCGACTGTGGGCGTCAAGCTTGCCGGCCCTCACGCCTACCGGCTGATGTCCGATCGCGAATAGCCAACCCGGGATCGCGCTGCCCGAGTTTCTCGCCACGCCCCGTCCCAACGACAGCTGCGCCCTCGAGCCGGCCGTCGGCTGCTGGTGCTTTCGCGCCTGGCGGGATCCGGGCTTTTGTTGGAAACGCTCGAAGGAGTAGAGGCGGAAGCAGCGGCGGCCGGGTCAAACGGTCGCGACTGGCGATGGGATGCCATCGTGGCACACAGAGGGATAGGACGAGCAAGGTCGTGGGAAACTGGATTGTGCTGAATGCCGCTGGAGAATAATGATGAGAACGAAACCGGCGGGTCCGAGCCCACCGCTGAAACGAGGGATACTGCTCGGTTTGTTGGCTGCAGTAATGGCAAGCCTACTGCTATGGAGCCTGAACGTTCTTGTGGGATTGCTTTCAGGGGAGGGCTGGATCATCACTTCGTGGGACGGGGATCCCTATGGAGTATTCGTCCTCGCTGTTACGGCGACCATAGTTGCCTCGCTGCTTCCCGGTGCTATCGGAGGGGCCGCGAATTCATATGTTCTGTAATGGTTGTCGTCCAAGGGTAAGCTGACGAGAGCTACTAGCCTTGCATCCGGTCTGCTGGTAGGCTTCCTGGCGGGGTTCGCAACAATTCCCGGAGCACATGTGATATCCGGAGACATAGGGATCGTATTCCGGTACGGGCTTGCAGAAGCTATGGAATTCGCTTTGATCGTTGCATGCATTGGGGCGGCCATGGGGGGATGGCATGGCTGGCGAGTCGGCAAGTGGTTGCTGGAAGCCCAATAGGCCGAACGTCAAGACTGGGCCTGTTTCGGTTGCATGCAATCGCATTGGCGGTGGCGTAGCTCTACTCTCGCGGAAGCCGCCGGATCCGGTGCCCACCTGCTTCGACGACTACAAACGCTCTTGCGAGTTCTTCCTCTGTATGGGTACTCAGAACTCGCTCAAGTTCAGCATGCACGGCATTTTGAGTGGAAGGCAGTATGCGCAGATACAGGACTCCGGCGCCCAGTGCATGCACGAACACCAGGTTGCCATCGTCCCTATCACGTGTTACGAGGATGCGGCTCTGCTCCTGAGCAGCATTCAGTATCTCTTCATCTTCTCGCGACAGCCCCACTGCGGCCACCTGGCCAACATCATGCCCCAAGTCACTCAGGAACCGTGCTGTGACCGCATACACGTCCTGATCTAGCAGAAACCTCATGCTGGAACTGCCGTCAGATGAATCTCTTCGGCTGCTACCAGAGCAATCGCATACTGGATGCAGGCTTGGATGTCTTGAATTGCCAGATCAGGATAGTAGTCGCTGATGATTTGCCCAAAGGAGAGACCTTCGTCGAGCAACTCCAGGACGCTCTGCACTGTGATGCGCGTGCCTGCAACGCAGGGTTTGCCGAAATGCACCTTGGGATCAACCGCAATCCTATCGATCATCCTGCCACCTCTCGAGCCCGTCATGAGCGTATTATACATCACTTGGATGGTGTAGGCAATTGCGTTCAGGCTCGTTGGGTTGGCCCTGAACTGCGGTATCGATGCCTCTCAGCCCTGTCAGGCTTGACGGGGCTCAACTCCTATGCGGTTGTCATACAGGATCACCTAAACCTGCTGTCCAGGCCTCGCCCCCAGGTGTCCGGACCCTATTCGGGATGACTACACCACCTGATACTTTGCAGATACGGTCGCGGTTCTCAGCCCCCTCTGAATCGAAAAGGGGTGCGCAATGCACAGGCTCAGTCGCCGCCAGCAGTCTCTGGCTGGACGCGGGACCGCAGCGCGGGGACTTGTTGAGTCAGCAGGATGGCTGCAAGGCCGAGCCCAACCAGGATCAGGCTGGCTGCAACCCAGAACACCGCTCGTGGACCGATCACCTCAAAGACATAGCCGGCCCAGACCGGCCCAAAGATTAGAGCCAGGCTCCGTGCCGACTGGTAGGTGCCAAGAAGCTGTCCCCGGGTTCGCTCGTCCCCAAAGCGGGTCGTCAACGCCTGGAGGCTTGGCTCGCTCACGCCCCGTCCAAAGGCAAAGGGCGCAAAGAGGAGCGTCACCACGATGGCGCTCCCCGCCAAGGCCACCCCAATTGAGGCGAACAGCAGCGCTGCCATGCCCGCCAGCAGCAGCTTGCGCTCTCCGAGGCGGCTGACCAGCGGTTTCAACAGGGCCAGTTGGGTCACCACCTGCATCATGCCATTGAAGGTCATCATCAAGCCGATATACAGCTGGGCCCGGGCCGGATCGGCCAGGTCATGGAACAGCACGTGATCGGCATAGAGGGCAAATGTGGCAGGAACTGCTGCAAAGGCTAGTGAGGCAAAAAAGCCGACGGCCAGGATCACGCGAAAAGGGCTAATGCGCAGGAGCGCGGCCAGTGGGATGGAAGAGCGGGGCTCGGCACCTGGTGAGGCCCCCGCCCGATCCTCGGGCGGCAGCGACTCCTCCAGGGTGAACACGGTCAGCAGCAGGGTACCGGTGGTGATGATGGTGGCTCCAATGAACGGCACCACAGGTCCAAGGTTGCTCAGCACCCCGCCAAAGGCAGGGCCAAAGATAAAGCCGGCGCCAAAGGCCGCCTGCACCAGGCCCAGGCCCTGGGCGCGGCGTTCCTCGGGCGTGACGTCAGCGATGTAGGCTTGAGCGGTGGTGATGTTGCCGCCCGTGATGCCGTCCAAGGTGCGGGCCACATAGAGCATGATCATGCCGCCAGATATCGGCAGGGCCATCCCCCAGGAATCGATCAGCTTGCCCAGAGGACCGGCAAAGATGAACAGAATAAAAGCCGCCACCGTCCCGATCTGGCTCACGATTAGCACCGGCCTGCGCCCGTGCCGGTCAGACAGGCGTCCCAGCCAGGGTGCCGCCAGGAACTGGGCGGCAAAGTACGAGGTGGATAGCAG
>JBFFCR010000380.1:0-4157 GCA_041559855.1 Anaerolineae bacterium
CGAATACTGATGTAATGCACAGCATCATCCCAGAAAACGCGCCCAATCACGGAGGCTTGCTGCAAGGTTGTGCGCTCATCTGGCGGCAGGCTCTCCAGTCTGGCCTGCAGCACCCCAGTCAACGTGGATGGCACTTCGATCTCTGCGAGTCGCCCTGGCACGATACGCCATCGCTCTCCTCCTGTGACGATGACATCATTCTCAATCAGCATCTTGATCAGTTCCTCAATATAGAAGGGATTGCCTTCTGCCCCTGTCACCACCAGATCTTGCAGTGCCTTCGGGACCTGATCGGCTTTCTTGAGAATCTCCCCTACCAGCTCACGGCTTTGGCGCGCTGAAAGCGGATGCAACTCCAACCTGGTGTGATAGGCCAACCCTTCTCCCCAGTGTGGGCGGCGATCAAAAAGCCTGTGCCGTGTTATACACACGATGAGCAGATGTTCTTTCCGCAACCTACGCGCCAAGCGGTTGATCAGATCCAGCGAGCTGTCGTCGGCCCAGTGGACGTCTTCCAGGCTGATCACGGTAGGCGTCTGTTCGGCGATTGCCTGGAAGTACTCCTCCAGGTAGATTAGTGCCCGGTCGTGTAGTTGCTGGGGGTCTTGCAGGACTCCCGTCAGGTGTGGGCTCTCGCTGAAGTCGAATCCCAGAAGCTGCCCGACGATGTGTGCTTTTTGCTGCCCGCCCTCGTGCGACTCGAAGACTTTTCCAAACCCTGTCTCCAGCTTTTCTCTCACGTCCGCAGCACCGTCGCTCTCCTGAATCTGGAAGCGGAAGGAGACCAGGTCTCGCAACAGTGCATACGGCAGGTTCTGGGTTTCCTGCCTGCCGCGTCCGTGGAAGAAACGCACCTGCTCTGGAAGGAGTTCGATCCACTCTTCAAACTCGTGCAGCAGGCGGGATTTGCCCACACCGGCTTCGCCTACAACGGTGACCACCCGCGTCTGGTAGCCTTCCATGGCGTCCCTGTAGGTGTCTTGCAGGATCAGCAATTCCCCCTCGCGCCCCACCATACGTGTTTCCACGCCCTCCACACCCCGGGTGCGGACCTGGAAGGCTCGTGGTTTGGCGCGCTTGACCCGGTAGACCCGGACAGGCTCGTCGAATCCCTTTGCCTCTATGGATTCGTGCGGCTCAACGTCAAACACCCCGCGCACGTGGCGGTAGGTGTCGTGTGAGATCAGCAAGCACCCTGGATGTGCTGCGCTTTCTATGCGAGTTGCCAGGTTGACGGCGCTGCCCATCAGGGTGTCCTCAGCTTCGGTCAACCCACCCAAAGCCACCAATCCGGTGTTGATCCCTACTCGCACCTGGAAGTCATGGATTCCCCATTCATCTTCTATCTCTTTGGCATGTTCCTGAGCGACTTCCAGAATGCCCAGACCCGCCCTGACCGCCATTTCGGCATCGTTCTCATGCGCCATGGAGGCACCGAAGACAGCCAGGAGTCCATCCCCCATGAAGCGAGTCACGCGCCCACCGTGCTCTTGCACTGGGACCTCCATGCGCTTCAAGGCCCCATCCATGACCTCCATACTTTCCTCTGGATCCAAGTCACGGATCATCCTGGTCGAACCGACGATGTCGGCGAACAGAACGGTTACCATCTTGCGCTGTTGCTCTGGCGCCTCCAATTTGGCCAATTGCTTCTGCAAGGCAGCGATTGAGGCATCGACAACGTCGTCGCTGAGGATGCCACGCTGGGCTTCCAGCGCGGCGATGCTCTGTTTCAGTTTCTGATAGCTGGACACGGCTCTTGTTCCGTTACCGAAGTTTGGGCTCGGGTACTCAAGTGCAGGGACTGTGATAGCAGTCTCGTAGCTGCCTACGCATGAAGATCATGCGCCACTGGGGTTCGCTGCCGGATACCGCTGCACCACGGTCGACCGCAACCATGGGCTCAGCTCCTGATGCGAGAAGCCAGGTATTGTGGCTCGTTCTGCTTCTCCTGGACGCGACGAACCAGGTCCTCCAATGTGGTCGACTCCAGGATCTCCATGCATGCGTCATACATATGAGCCCAGATCTCCCGGGTTGCGCAGCCGTCTATCCTGTCGCAGTACTCGGGGCTAGTCGTACACTCGACAAACCCCTCTGTTCCCTCGAAAACGTGATAGATCTGCCGCAAGTTGATCTGAGCCGGGTGTCTGGCGAGCATATGCCCACCCTGCGCGCCGCGGACACTTCTGACCAGCCCGGCAGAGCAAAGTGCTGCCAGCAGGTTCTCCAGATACTTGGGCGAAAGCTGCTGATGTTCAGCGATCTCTCTGGTGCTGACTGGTCCGGACCCGTTATCATAGTTGAGAGCCAGATCCAACATAGCTCTACTACTGTAGCGTATCTTGGTCCCGAGCTTCACAGTGTCCTTTTTACCCTATAGAAATGATAGGAATTCTAACATGGAATGGAATGATTGTCAAATGACCATTGGCTGGGCTGGTGCGAGGAACTTCTCGTGCCCATGCACTCCAGACAGTAGCGCAGGCGGACCCCACCTTGGGACTAAAAGACAGCTCTACGGCTTCATGGTTGCATAGATGAATGCCGTAGCTGACTGGGGTGTCCGTATCGATATGGATCATGGACTCTCCCCAGACAGAGGATTTGGGGGAGAGTGGCGAGGCTCAAGAAAGGAGAACTGCTCCCTATTGCATTTGACACAAAGGAGCCGGGACACGTGTGCCCCGGTTCCTTGAATACCCTGAAGACTGGGCCAATCTCAACCAACCGCAGGTTGGTGATTGGCCCAGTCTGGCTTCTACCCTTCCAGCCGCGCGTACTCCTCCTCGACCACGCTCTCGTCCAGCTTCTTGAAGAGCGGCGCCGGCTGGCGCAGGGCCTGTCCCGGCGGCAGTTCACTCTTCGTCCAGGTGCCCACCGCCCCACTGTGGTCATAGGTCAACGCCTGGTGGCTGCGGGTTTCCTCTTGGTACTCGACCACCTGCTGCGTCCCAAACAACTGCCCTTCGTAGCCCAGGTACTCGTGGAGCCGCTGGGCGGTGTGTGGCAGGATCGGTGCCAGGATCGTCTTCAGGTTGTCCACGGCGCGCAGGATGACGTACACGCTCGTCGCCGCCGCCTGGGGATCCTCCTTGATCTGGAACCAGGGCGCCTTGCGGTCGAGGTAGCCATTGGCCTCGCGGGCCAGGGCTAGCGCCTCGCCCAGCGCGGCCCGGAACTTGCAGGCGTTGTACAGCTCGCTGACGGTCTCGAACCCGGCCTCGACCTTTTCCAGCAATGCCTTGTCTTCGTCATCGAGGGTGCCCGGTTCCGGTACCACCCCGTCGAAGCGCTTGTAGGCAAACGATAGCATGCGGTTAGCCAGGTTGCCCCACGTCGCCACCAGCTCGTTGTTGTTCCGCTCGACGAAATCCTCCCAGGAGAACTCGGTGTCGCGCGTCTCGGGCGCCGTGGCGGTCAGGTAGAATCGCAGCGCGTCGGGGTCGTACCTGCTCAGGAAGTAGGGCACCTCCACGAAGGCGCCACGACTTTTACTCAGCTTCGTTCCCTTAAAGTTGAGGTATTCGTTCGAGGGAACGTCGTAGGGCCGGTTGAGATTGGTCTCGCAATCGTCGCAGTAGAGCTGGCCTACCGCCAGCAGCTCAGCCGGCCAGATCACCGTGTGGAACGGGATGTTGTCCTTCCCGATAAAGTAGTAGGTGAGCGCATCAGGATCGTACCACCACGCTTTCCAGGCCTCGGGCGTGCCCTGATTCTTCGCCCACTCGATGCTGGCCGAAAAGTAGCCGATGACTGCCTCGAACCAGACGTAGAGGCATTTGCCCTCGTAGCCTGGCAGCGGGATAGGAATGCCCCAGTCGATGTCGCGGGTGATGGGCCGCCCATGCAGGTCCTTGACATAGTTGCGGGCAAAGTTGATGACGTTGGGCCGCCAGTGAGCCTTGTCGTCGTAGAGGTAGGCCTTCAACTCATCAGTGAGCTTGGCCAGGTCGAGGAAGTAGTGCTCGGTCTCGCGCAGCTCCAACTCGGTGTCGCCGCTGGCCTTGCTGTGGGGATTGATCAGCTCCGTTGGTTCCAGCAGCTTGCCACAGTTGTCGCACTGGTCACCCCGGGCGTCGGGCGAGCCGCAGTGCGGGCACTCACCCTCCACGTAGCGGTCGGGCAGAAAGCGGCCTTCCTGCGCGCTGTAGAGC
>JBFFCR010000381.1:0-4146 GCA_041559855.1 Anaerolineae bacterium
AGTCCCTTTGCTCTGTGATCATGCGCTGCACGCCCCTCGCCTGCCCCTCAATACGGCGCATGCGAGCGAGCATCGCCTTTTCGGCCTGTTCTGACATCATGGTGTCCTACTCCAACTAGGTCGTTCTTCCCGGCTCAAGCAGTCGAGAGCTCACGGCTCTCGCGAGAGCTCACGGCTCTCGGTGCTAGATCCCTCAGGTGCCGCCGGTGTTGCAGGCACTCGCGGCAGCCCCCGTTAAGTCACCAAACCCACCAGTCGGAGCGGCCGTCCCAAAGACCGACCATCCCTTCTTCACGTGCGTTCCACCGCAGGCAGGGCATTTGATCTCGGGCTGCGAGCTTAATGAGCGCACGAGCTTTTCGAACTGCTCATTGCATTCTGTACAGGTATACTCATAGATAGGCATATCTCTACTCCAATGTATCGATCTCGGCTTTCACCAGATTCGCATCCAGCCGCCCCACCTGGCGCGAGATCAGATTCCCCGCTCCGTCAAACAGGAAAAAGGTCGGTACGCCGCGCACGCCGTACCGCGCCCCCAACTGCTTTCCGACCTCGCTCCAGGAGCTCAGACGCAGCACCTGCGCCCGTCCCTCCAGGTCTCGCTCCAGCCTGTCCACGACAGGCTTGGCCAACAGGCAGGCACTTCAGGTGTTCGAATAGAACTCGACCAGCGTCGGCTGCCCGTTTTGGAGGATGGCATCGACCTCGGCGACAGAGCCGACGTCACTGGCCGGTGTGCGGAAGAACAGAAACGCACCCAGGAGCCCCCCGATGACCAGGAGGAAGAACCAGTTCTCGCGCAAGCCGCGCACCAGGCCAGCTCTCACCTTTTCCACTGGCACCATCCTAGTGCAGCAGCGCTTGCAGCTTGTCCTCGAGCGTACGAGCAGGTGTGAAACCCACCACCCGATCCACCTCTTCCCCATCCTGGAACAGGATCAAGGTAGGGATGCCCATGATGCCCAGGTGACCCGCCATATCCTGATGCTCGTCGGTGTTCACCTTGGCGATCACCGCGCGACCCGCGTACTTGACCGCCAGCTCCTCCACGATCGGGGCGATCATGCGGCACGGTCCACACCAGGGCGCCCAAAAGTCGACCAGTACCGGCAGATGCGAATTTGCCACCAGCTCCTCAAACGTGTCATCCGTTACATGGATGGGTCCCGCCGCTGACGCTTCCTCCTGCGGAGCGGCCTCTACCACCGCCTCTGCCGTAGCGACAGAGGTTGCTGCGACAGTAACCTCCACTTCCTCCTCGTTCTTGCCAAACAACGACTTGATGATGTTGCCCATTTCTCTCCTCGATTCTCGGCTCTGCCAGCCCGGCAGCAAGGCCCTCGATCCCCAACAGCCCGCCCCGCGTTGACAATACGCCAGTCTCGTGATATGATGTTGCTCGTTGCCATATACCCCATAGGGGTATCGGCTATGGTGCATGATAGCAAAGAACTCGGGCCTTGTCAAATCGCAACCTTCGCGTGTCAAGCCGCCGGAGGATCGCGATCAGGCCGGCGACAGGCACAGCCGGCGCGTTTGAGCGAGGCCCAATGCGATCGCGAACCAAACAGAGGAGAGGATCATGGTTAGCATTGAACGGATCGCCCAACTTGAAAAGGAGATCGACGAGATCAAGGCCCGGATGCCCAAGCATTCGGTACCCCCTTCCCTGATCATCGAGCTGGAGGACCTGGAGGATGAGCTCGAGGAGCTCCGCGCGCGGGAGAGCCGTGGCACAGACTGACGGCCGCACTTTCGATCGTATCGCTTCGCCATACGACCGCGGCATGGCGCCCCTGGAAAGGCTGGGGTTAGCCCGTATGCGAGCTCGGCTGCTGCCCCACGCCAGGGGCAACGTCCTGGAGGTCGGCGTCGGGACGGGGGCCAACCTGCCCCTGTACCCGGCCTCGACCTGCGTGACCGCCATCGACGAGAGTCCTGACATGCTGGCGGTGGCGGCCCGGCGCGCAGCCAGCCTTGAGAGGTGCGCACACCTGGCACTGATGGACATCGAATCGCTGGCCTTCCCTGCCGGCCATTTCGACACCGTTGTCGCCAGCCTGGTGTTTTGCAGCGTAGTCGACCAAGTCCGCGCGCTGGCCGAGTTGCGGCGAGTATTGCGCAACCCGGGCGGGCGCCTGTTGCTACTGGAGCACATGCGTCCTCATTCGCGCCTCCTGGCCTGGCTCGCAGACCTGCTCAATGTCCCCTGGTACGCCTTTAACGGGCGCTGCCACCTGAACCGCGAGACGCAGCAGGCTGTAGCCCATGCCGGTTTCGAGCTGGAACAGGTAGATAGTGTACTGGGCGGCCTTGTACGGCTCATCATCGCCCGCGCCACCTGATCCCCCGCCGCCACGGATCGAAAAGCCCCTTCTCCTTGATCGGAGAAGGGGCTGCAATTCCGACTGGTCGCCGGGACGCTAGTCCTGATGTGTGGCCAGCGTCCGGCTGATGATCTCATCCTGCATCGAATCGTAGTCGCGCCTGCCCCTCTTCTTCTTGCGGCGGCGGCCTCGATCGCGGCCGGTAGGCAGATCCACGCCATGCTCATCCATCGCGGCCCGCAGCGCCAGCTCCATGGCAGTCGGTAGATCCTCTTCTTCCTCCATGATATACTCGTCCGTGGGCAGGTCCTTCATGCTCAGCGATATCCGCCCGCGGCGGGGATCGACCTCCACCACCCGCACCTGCACCTCGTCGCCAACCGACACAATCTCCGACGGGCTCCCCACATACCCCCTGCCCATCTCAGTCACATGGATCATGCCATCACGGCCCGCGCCAATGTCCACAAAGGCGCCAAAGCTCTCCAGGCGGACCACCTTGCCATTGAGCAACATGCCCGACCGCAGTGCACGGATGTCAACCTCGGGCGGCTCGAGCAGTGTCAAGCTGATCCGGCGCGCTCGCTTGTCGATATCCTTGATCCAGACCGAGACCTGATCGCCGACGGAAACGACATCCGATGGCGAGGACACACGGCCCGCCCCCATCTCGGAGACGTGTATCAGGCCGTCCGTCTGCGCGCCGATGTCGACAAAGGCGCCGAACCGCTCCAAGCGCACCACATTGCCCTCTACCTGCATGCCCGGCTGAAGATCGCCCCAGGTGAACTTGGGGGGCTCTACGAGGGTGAGGCTCAAGCGCCCACCCGTCAGGTCCACCCTCTTGACCCAGGCAGTGATATCTTGGCCCTCGCTGAGCAGATCTGACGTCCGGGTCACCGTCTTCTGGCCCAGATCCGAGATGTGCAGCAGGCCGCTTACGGGGGCGCCCACGTCGACGATGGCCCCAGAAAGGGTCACCTTTGACACCGTCCCCTCGAGTTTTTGTCCTTGGGTGATCTCTGCAAGCGAGATCGAGCGTTCAGCACTCACCTATCGACTCTCCTAACCTCAAAATGACGGCCAATTATACCCCGACCCCACAGGGCTGTCAATTCCTCCATCCATGTAGGCAGGGTGAACCCACTTGGCCAACGGCAGGTGCAACGCACCTCACTCTCGACGACGCGGTATTGCACGACCTGGGGGATTCTATTGATTTCAGGGCCTGCACCGATGCATCAAGGTGCGTTGCGCCTCGGATCGAATTCAAATGCGATTGCCCTCCCATGTAGGCGGCGCTTCTGCACAACGGCAATGTTAGCTGGGTCGTGGCCGACGTGCGACTGCCTACTTTGGGAGTCAGACTACGGCAAGGCAGGTGCCAGCCGCTGTGTAGGCGAAGAGACCCGGTTTCTGGCGTTCGCCGTTGGCAAGCGCCAAGAGCTGTATCACTTTGAGGACTGCACCTCGCCTGCGAGCACCGTGGCCTGCCTGAAGGGATAGCGGGGGTCTCCGCTTCCTATGGAAAGAAGCGAGATACGTCGTTCCCGGAGCCCGCCGGGAGTGCAGCCGAAGGGGTGCTCCCAAGTAACTGGTCATTGCGGGGGGTCCTGCCTTTGGGCTCCGCGGCAATCTCCAACTGGTCTCGAGCAAGTGGCCGGCTGGTCCAACCGCAGATTGCTTCGACTTCGCCAGACACGGGCAAGGTCTCGCAATGGCGATTCTTGTGAATCTAAGCGGCGTCTGGCGGCATGGGTTGCTCGTACCGACGACTGCGACTGCCCTGACCCAGCGGATCGGCTAGGATGCCTCA
>JBFFCR010000382.1:0-4140 GCA_041559855.1 Anaerolineae bacterium
AAAAATGGGGTTGTGACCCTATTCACAAACGGCCAGGACTGTGCTACAATGGGGCTGCAGAGGTCGACCCCTGGTCCTTTGCCCACGACATAGACATCCCAATCTGTACACCTTCTAGGAGGGGCTCGACGGCTGCCGTGTCTGGTGGCTGTCTTTTGTTGTCTCGCCGACGGATTGGGAAGGAACGTTGCTAGCGCTCTTACAGTGCCGGAATGGCCAATCACAAGGAGGTGAAGAGAACGCTATGGAAGTATCGCGAAGAGATTTCATCAAGCTGTCCGGTGCGACGGCAGGTGGTCTCTTTCTGCCCGCCAGTTTCGCAGCTACTGCTCTGGCGCACGAAGAGGGCGTTATATTCCCGTTGCACAAGCAGATAGGCGAGGCAAGCACGATTTGCCCCTATTGCTCTTGTGGATGCGGGCTGCTGATCGCCACCGGACCGGAAGGGCACGTCATCAACTCTGAAGGCGATCCTGACGCCATCAACAACCGAGGCGCTCTGGATCCCAAATCGATCTCTGTGCGAAGCCTGTCGGAGAGCAAGCGGCGGTTGAGCACGCCGCTCTACCGGGCGCCATACAGCGACAAGTTCGAAGAGGTTAGCTGGGAGTGGAGCATCGAACAGATTGCCAAGCGGATCAGGGCGACACGCGACGCGACGTTCGAACAGACGAACGCGGATGGCGTGACGGTGAACCGCACACAGGGGATCGCCTT
Source organism: Anaerolineae bacterium (assembly GCA_041559855.1). Lineage (GTDB taxonomy): Bacteria > Chloroflexota > Anaerolineae > JAAYZQ01 > JAAYZQ01 > JBFFCR01. The sequence goes on from JBFFCR010000382.1 coordinate 718, forward strand.
CCTGGGCGGCGCAGCCAATAACGACGAGGAGTGCTACATTGCCGTCAAGTTGGCCCGCGCACTGGGCCTGGTGAACATCGAGCACCAGGCGCGCATATGACACTCTGCCACTGTGGCCGGTCTGGCCTCATCATTTGGGCGGGGTGCAATGACGAATCACTGGATTGATCTGAAGAACTCGGACGTGTTCTTGATGTGCGGATCGAATGCGGCCGAGAACCATCCAGCGTCGATGATGTGGATCAACAAGGCGCGCGACGAGCGCGGGGCCAAGTTGATCGTGGTCGATCCGCGGTTCACGCGCAGTGCAGCCAAGGCGGACATCTATATGCCACTGCGCAGCGGCACGGACATTGCCTTCTATGGCGGCATGATGAAGTACATCTTGGACAACGACCTGTATCACGAGGAGTATGTCGTCCATTTCACCAATGCTGCCACCCTGATCAACGCTGACTTCAGGGGACCGGAGGATCTAGATGGGCTGTTCTCCGGGTTTGAGGACGCTGGAGATGGCTTTGGCAAGTATGATCAGTCTACCTGGAGCTACCAGACGGACGCGGACGGCAATATGCTGCGCGATGAGACGCTACAGGATCCGAACTGTGTGTTCCAGCTTTTGAAGAGGCACTACTCGCGCTACGATCTGGATATGGTAGCGGCCATCGTTGGTTGCTCGAAGGACAACTTACAGCAAGTCTACGAGGCCTACGCCGCGTCCGGCCAGCCGGACAAGACGGGCTCGATCCTGTATGCCATGGGGCAGACACAGCACACGGTCGGTTCACAGAACGTGCGCTGCATGGCCATGATCCAGTTGTTGCTGGGGAATATCGGCCGGCCCGGCGGGGGCGTGAATGCGCTGCGCGGGGAGAGCAACGTGCAGGGCTCGACCGACATGGCCCTGTTGGCACACATCATCCCGGCATACATGGCTACGCCGAGCGCCAGCAAGCACCCAACCCTGCAGGACTATCTGGAGAAGGAAACTCCGGCGACCAGCTACTGGAGCAACAAACCCAAGTTCCTGATCAGCCTGTTGAAGGCGTGGTGGGGCGATCACGCGACGGCTGAGAACGACTTTGCTTTCGACTATCTGGGCAAGGTTGAGAGCACCTCCAACCATTACTGGATCCCGCTCTTTGAGGCGATGCACGCGGGGACGGTCAAGGGGGCGTGGCTGCTGGGCCAGAACCCGGCGGTCGGCGGCCCGAACTCCCGCTTTGAGCGGGAGGCCCTCGAGCAGTTGGACTGGATGGTGGTGCAGGAGATCTTTCAGACGGAGACGGTTGGGTTCTGGAGGGAGCCGGGCAAGAAGTCGTCAGAGATCAAGACGGAGGTCTTTGTGTTGCCGGCAGCGGATGCCATGGAAAAGGAGGGCAGCGTCGTCACCAGCGGGCGGCTGATCCAGTGGCGCCCGAAGGTGGCAGAGGCGCCTGGTGTGGCCTTGCCGGATCACGACATCATCTACCGGATCGGCGCCAAGCTGAAGGAGCTGTACGAGGCTGATCCGGGGCCCTTTGGCGACCCGATCAGGTACCTGACGTGGGACTATGGTGGTGGACCGGTCCACCACGTTGCCGGAGAGCTAGTGGACGTCGAAAAGCTGGCCTATGAGATCAATGGCTACGCGACCGAGGACATCCTTGCCGAAGACGGTGCAGTGCTGGCAAAGAAGGGCGACATGTTCAGCTCGTTCGGGCAGCTCCGTGCCGACGGTTCGACGGCCTGCGGTAACTGGCTGTACGTTGGTTATTACTACCCGATGTCCGATGGAGAGGGCAACATCCTGCCCGCCAGCAAGAGGCGCGGGCAGAAAGACCCGGGTGGCCTTGGCACCTATCCCTACTATGCGTACTCATGGCCGGTCAACCGGAGGATCATCTACAACCGCTGCTCAGCCGATAGCACGGGCAAACCGTGGCCCGGTGGCCGCGCGCTGATCTGGTGGGACGCAGTGCAGGGCAAGTGGACGGGATACGATGTGCCCGACTTTGCGGCGACAAAGGGGCCAGACGCTGCCGGTTTCAACGATCCCTTTATCATGAAGACGGACGGCAAGGGCTGGCTCTTTGGCCCGCTGAACGAAGGACCCTTCCCGACGCACTATGAGCCTGTGGAGTCGCCGACGAGGAATGCCCTGTATCCCAATCAGCAGAACAACCCGGCCATCAAGATCTGGCGGACCAACGAGGGCCAGGATGTCGGAGACAGCTGGGGCACGTCGGCAGAATTCCCGATCGTGGCCACTACGTACAGAGTCGTGGAGCACTGGCAGGCGGGCGGCATGTCCCGCTGGCTGGAGTGGCTTGTGGAGGCACAACCCGAAATGTTCGTGGAGCTGAGCGAGGAACTGGCTGCGGACAGGCGGATCAGGAACGGCGAGCGGGTCAAGGTCAAGTCGGCGCGCGGCGAGGTTGAGGCAGTTGCTGTCGTCACCAAGCGCTTCAAGCCGATGCAGGTGAATGGCGAAACGGTCCATCAAGTCGGCCTGCCCTGGCACTTTGGCTGGGGTGGCGGAGGGCCCGGTGAGGCGTTGGCCAAGGGTGACTCGGCCAACAAGCTGACGCCCCACGTGGGAGATGCCAACACCACGATTCCAGAATACAAAGCGTTCCTTGTGGACGTGGTGAAAGCGTAGGGGGTGCGACATGTCTGACAGATACGCAATGTACATCGATTCCTCAAAGTGCATGGCCTGCCGCGGGTGCCAAGTGGCCTGCAAGCAGTGGAATGACAACCTGGGCTATGTTCCTGGTGAGCGAGAAACACAGAACACCGGCACCTATGAGAATCCCCTGGCGCTGGATCCCCAGACGTGGACCCGGATCAAGTTCACCGAGTACGATGATCCCGATCGGTTCCAATGGCTGTTCCTGAAAGAAGGATGCATGCACTGCGGCGATGCTGCGTGCGTGGAGGTGTGCCCGACCGGAGCGATGAAGAAGGGTCCCTATGGCATCATTACCTTTGACCGGGGTCTGTGCAATGGCTGCGGCTACTGTAGCCAATTCTGCCCGTTCGAGATCCCCAAGATGGAGGTGATCAACCGGTTCACGGGCGAGGCCAAGAGCAGCAAGTGTGTCTTTTGCCAGGACCGGACGACGAACGGCCTGAAACCGGCATGTGTCAAGACCTGCCCAGCGGGGGCGCTGGATTGGGGCGCGCGCGAGGTGATGATCAGCAAGGCCGAGGAACGGGTGACCCTGCTCAAGAGCGAGTTGGGCTATCCCAAAGCCCAGGTCTATGGCAAGACCGAAATGGGTGGCCTGGGACGTATCTATGTGCTGACGGCACCGCCGGAGGAATACGGGCTGCCGAAGGATCCAAAGTATCCAGCTACTGCCACACTGTGGCAGAACATCTGCCAGCCGGTGGGAGGCGTGGCACTGTCCATAGTGACGGTGGGCGCCTTCCTGATCT
>JBFFCR010000383.1:0-4139 GCA_041559855.1 Anaerolineae bacterium
ACGCTGGGCTGGCCCGAGGACACGGCCGACATGCGCAGATACTATCCCACCGACATGCGCGAGACCGGGTACGACATCCTCTTCTTCTGGGTGGCCCGGGAGATGATGCTCGGCATCGAGATGACGGGCCAGTCGCCCTATCGCATGGTCTATCTACACGGCCTGGTCAGAAACGAGCAGGGCAGAAAGATCAGCAAGTCGATGGAGAACATTGACGAGTACGATCCGATGCACATCATCGATCAGATCGGAGCTGATGCGCTGCGCTATACCCTGCTGACCAGTTCGACGCCCGGCAATGACATGAACCTGGACCCGCGGCGGCTGGAGGGCGCTCGCAACTTTGCCAACAAGATCTGGAACGCGGCCCGGTTCGTCGTCGCCAATCTGGAGGGAGCCGCTATCGCGGAAGCACCGTTCACCGATCTGTCGCTGCTAGATCGCTGGATTCTGAGCCGCCTGAACCATCTCATCGCCGACGTGACCGAGCTGTTCGACTCGTACCAGTATGGCGAGGCAGGGCGGCGGATCAACGATTTCCTGTGGAGCGAGTTCTGCGACTGGTATATCGAAGCCTGCAAGATCCGGCTCTACGGCGATGATCCGGCGGCGCGCTCCACGGCCCAAGCGACGCTGGTGAAGGTGTTGGAGCGGGCTCTGCGGCTGTTGCACCCGTACATGCCCTTTGTCACCGAAGAGATCTGGCAGCACCTGAAGGCAGCCTGGCCTGCAGGCAAGCTCTGGGGGGAATCGCTCATGATCAGCCGCTGGCCGACAGCGGATGGCGCGCACCTAGACGATGAAGCCGAGGCCGACATGGACCTGCTCATGGACCTGATCCGGCAGATCCGGAATGCCCGCGCCGAGTTCAACGTGACGCCGGGCAAGGCGATCCCGGCGATCGTGGTCGGCGGACCCAAACTGCATATGCTTGAAACGCAGGCTCGCCTGCTCACATTCCTGGGCAAGGTGGACGCCGATCAACTCACCCTCTGCCGGGCTCTTCCCGAGAAGCCGAAACAAGCCGTGGCGCTGGTCGCCGCCGAGGGTGTCGAGGCCTATCTGCCGCTGGCTGGCCTGGTGGATCTGGAGCAAGAGATCGCCCGCCTGGACAAGGCGCTGTCCGCCGCAGAGGAAGAGATCGAGCGGGCCGAGCAGATGCTGGCCAACGAGAGCTTTACTTTCAAGGCGCCGGAGCATGTGATCCAGCAACAGCGGGACCGGCTGATTGCGGCCCAGGAACGCCGCATGCGGCTGCAAGCGCGGCTAAGGGCGCTGGAGGAGTGAGCGCGTAGCTGGGCTTCAGGGACAAGTTCCCTGAGGCCCAGTCTCTTGTAGACAGAGGGGAGATCCGCGGGATAGTCGGACCCTCCAGCAAGCTTGGGTTCGTCTTTGAACACCCTGTGCTTGGCGAGTTCTCCTGCTCTTCGGATGGCATGGACCTTTGAGCTTCCTGGACGATCGTCCTACCTTGTTCAGATTACTCCCCCATACCTGGGATTGCATAAGGAAAGAGACCTGAAGCATGAGCAGAAGGGCAAAGACAAGGAAAGAGCTAGTCGAAAGCATACGGACAACTCGGGGACTTTTGGAAAAGAAGTTCTCCAAACTAACGCCGAACCAAATGGTTTGGCCTGGGTCAATGGATAGCTGGTCAGTAAAAGACATCCTCGCGCATCTTGTAGATTGGGAACAGCGGTTCATCGGATGGTACAAAGCCGGATTGCGGGGCGAGATACCAGAAACACCGGCACCGGGGATGACGTGGAGGGAATTGCCCAAGCTGAATCAGGAGGGATACGAGATACACAAAGATGAATCCTTGGAGCATGTGCTAGAACAATTCGAGAGGTCGTATCTGGAGATACTTGAAATCGTAGAAGGGATGGAAGAAAGAGAGATTTTTGAAGCCAGGTATTTTGAATGGACGGGAGATTCGTCATTGTTGCCGTGGATAGCTGCCAATACATCAAGCCACTACAATTGGGCTCGCAGGAATATTAGAACTACGGTAATCCGCAAAGAATGTCTGTGATGGAGTGCTGTTTAGCTGGCGGGGGTCCCTTTGACGTGAGCGTGTGATGGGAGACAGGAATAAGGGTATCGTCGCTTTTCTTCTCATTGCCTTCGGCCTTGCCTGGATTACCTGGACAATTCCGATTCGATGGAACGTATCAACGGGCAATCCACTGCTGCGACTGGCTCTGATGCCTCTTGCTGCACTTCCTGGCGGTCTTGCGCCTGCTGTGGCAGCCTTTGTGGTGCGCAAATGGGTGACTCGCGAGGGTTTCGGTGATGCTGGCCTGGCATGGAACCTGCGAAGACGGTGGCCCTACTACCTCTTTGCGTGGCTGTCACCGTTGGCAGTCGCGGTCAGCATAGCGCTGTTGGGCATCGCTACTGGACAGGTAACGCCTGACTTCTCTCTGCGCCAAGCCTATGAGCTGCCAGCCTCGGAGCCAACTCGACTGGCGGGTGGCGCGATTCATCCTGCTCTGGTAATATGGGTAGAGTTGGCGGCTCTTTCCTTGCTCTCGACCGCTATCTTCTGGGGAGAGGAGTTTGGCTGGAGGGGATATCTCCAGGTGCGATTGCTGAGCGGTCGTCCATTGTTGGCAGCAGTGGCAACGGGAATTATCTGGGGAGTCTGGCACTATCCGTTTTACTTCCTGCCATCCTACAGTCATGAAGGTCGAGACTATGCTGTGTTGCTTGTCTTTCCCGTATCGACAACGCTTCTGTCCATAATCTTTGGCTGGCTTCGACAGAGAACGGGCAGTGTCTGGGTTGCCAGCCTTGCTCACGCTTCCGTGAATTGCCTGGGGGCGATTTCGGTGACGCTCTTGTTCGCCGGGGAGCCAAGTACCGCCGTCTGGAGTTACCTGGGAGTGGCTGGCTGGGTGCCTTTGGGGGTAATCTGCGCCTGTCTTGTTTTCAGCCGGCGACTGGAACCAGTGGGGAAGGTCCTCTAGTCCGCGCACAGGTATGACCGGCAAGAGGCCGGGCATGCATCATGGGGGGCAGATGCGCTGGCGCCTCGTAAAAAGCCCCCGTCCTCCAGGGTACTGGTAGCCATGGCGGACGGGGAGCATTTTCTGTCAGGATCTAGTTGGCCCCGCTGACCTCCGACAGCCGCTGCTTGATCGTGAGCCAGTCGCGCCGCAGATGTTCGTCGGTCTCGATCTGACTGCTGATCTTGTCGCAACCGTGCAGAATGGTCGAGTGATCCCGCCCGCCCAGGATCTGGCCGATCTGCGGCAGAGAGGCGTCGGTCTCTTCGCGTATGAGGAACATCGCCAGTTGGCGCGGGACAGAGACCACGCGGGCGCGGCTTCGCCCGACTAGCTGTTCCTCCGACAGCTTGAAATGCAGGGCTACCTCTCTGACGATCCGCTCCGGCGAGAGGTCTGCCGTGTGGGCCAGGATGTTTTCCAGGGCTCGCTCGGCCGTCTCCAGTGTCAGAGGCGCATGGACCAGGCGAGCATGGGCCACCACACGGTTCAACGCACCCTCTAGCTCGCGGATGTTGCTGGGGATCTTGCGGGCGATGTAGGTCAGAACCTCATCCGGCAGCAGAGCCAAAGTGCCCTCTGCCTTGGCCCGCAGGATGGCTACTCGGGTCTCAAAGGCGGGCGGCTGCACGTCGGCGATCAGCCCCCAACCAAACCGCGAGCGGAGCCGGTCTTCCAGTGCAACCAGTGCTTTTGGGGGGCGGTCGCAGGAGACAACGATCTGCTTTCCCTCACCGTGCAATGCGTTGAAGGTGTGAAAGAACTCCTCCTGGGTTCGTTCCTTGCCGGCGATGAACTGGATGTCGTCCACGAGCAGCACATCAGGTTTGCGATACTTGAGGCGGAAAGCTTCTGTCTTTTGCGCGCGGATGGCATTGATCAGATCGTTGGTGAACCACTCCGAGGACACGTACAGCACTGACATGCCGCGTGCCTTGGCTGCATGTCCCAGCGCGTGGAGCAAGTGGGTCTTCCCGAGGCCCACACCCCCATAGATGAACAGCGCTCGGCCTTGGCTCGCAGGATGGCGATGCGCGTCTCAAAGTCGGGGGGCTGCACATCGGCGATCAACCCCCAGCCAAAGCGGGAGCGTAGCCGATCCTCCAGCGCAACCAGCGCCTTGGGCGG
>JBFFCR010000384.1:0-4113 GCA_041559855.1 Anaerolineae bacterium
ATTGGCCGGAGAATCCTGGCGCTGTACAGGCCTGAGAGAATCGGATACGTGGTACACGGCTATGGGGTGCCGCACGCACATTATCTCATTGTTCCGCAGAATCACCCCAACGACATTACCTCGCGCAAGTTTGTGCACGTCATCGGCGGCGAGCTCGAGTTCGCCCATCAGCATCTGCCGCTCATCCCCAGGGAGGAACTCAACAGGATGGCTGCGGAGCTGGCGATCGACGATCCGCCGAGGTTGCGCCTTCATGAAGGTTTGGCATCTGGCGGGTGAACCGGGCAAGTTTCGGTGTCGCCACCAGGGAAGAGAGGATGCAGCTCCGTGGACAAGTTCGAAGGCAAGGTGGCAATCGTAACCGGGGGAGCCTCGGGGATAGGGCGAGCGCTCTGCGAGGCGTTGGGCCGGAGAGGAGCCCTGGTCATCGCAGCAGACCTCAACAACGAGGGGGCGGAGGAGGTGGCCGTCGCCATAGGCGAGGCTGGGGGCCAGGCGCACGCCGCCACGGTGGATGTTACCCAGCCAGGCGAGGCACGATCCCTCGTCGAGGAGGTAGCGCTCCGCCACGGCAGGCTGGACTATATGTTCAACAATGCGGGAATAGCCTTTGCGGGCGAGTTCCGCGACACGACATTGGAGCACTGGCAGGCTGCCCTGGATGTGGACTTTTGGAGCGTCGTCCATGGTACCATGAGTGCCTATCCGATCATGGTACGCCAGGGCTCCGGTCACATCGTCAATACATCCTCCATCGGAGGGCTGATACCTGTGCCCATCGGCACGCCCTATGCAGCTGCCAAGCACGCCGTGGTGGGATTCTCCACCTCGCTGCGCACCGAGGCGGCCCGGCTGGGCGTAAGGGTAAGCGTTGTCTGTCCAGGTCACGTCGAGACCTCGATTTCGGATAGGGCCATTTACGCCACCCGTTTCCGCAGTGAGAAGGCGCTCGCAGAGATCATGACCCGTGGGGGCAGGTTGTCTGCTGCTGATTGCGCAAAGGTAATCCTCCGTGGGGTTGCCCGGAACAGAGCTGTCATACCGGTCACGTCTGCCGCGCGCCTGATCTGGTGGGCGTACCGCCTTTCGCCGGGCGTGGTGATCGCCCTGTTTGAAAGAATGGCGCGACAGCTAGGCGACCTGCGCGTGGATTCGTGACCGCCGCTCAGGCACACCTCTGCTGCCGTCACACACTTCTCAAGGCAGGCCTACGCCTTGCTCGATTTTGCTCCCCCGTCTCAGTCCATGCTATAATGTTAGGTCGATCCTTGGCATCGTGGCGGGTGGCGGAGGAATCAGCCCATGTCTGAAACAGAAAAGAGAATCACCATCCGGGGAGCGCGCGTTCACAACCTCAAGAACATCGATGTCGAGCTGCCCCGCGACAAGCTGGTTGTGATCACCGGGCTGTCGGGCTCGGGCAAATCGTCGCTGGCCTTCGACACCCTCTATGCAGAGGGCCAGCGTCGCTACGTCGAGTCACTGTCCGCCTATGCCCGCCAGTTCCTCGGCGAGATGCAAAAGCCCGACGTTGACCAGATCGACGGCCTCAGCCCAGCCATCAGCATTGACCAGAAGGGAGCCAGTCGCAACCCGCGCTCCACGGTGGGCACAGTCACCGAGATCTATGACTATCTGCGACTTCTATACGCTCGGGTGGGTGTTCCTCACTGCCCGCGCTGCGGCCGAGAGGTACACCAGCAAACGGTGGGCCAGATCGTGGAGGCCGTTGAGGAGATGGCCGAGGGCAGCCGTATCATGTTGTTGGCCCCGCTGATCAAGGACCGCAAAGGAGAGCACCGCAAGGTGTTCGACGATATACGCAAGTTGGGCTATGTCCGGGTGCGCGTCAACGGCGAGGTCCGCGACGTGGACGAGGAGATTGAGCTGGATCGCTACAAGATGCACACCATCGAGGCGGTGGTCGACCGGCTTGTCGTGCGTCACAGCGACGGTGATGGGGATGGCGATGCACCGCCCGCCGGCGGGATGGATCGCACGAGACTGGCCGACTCGGTCGAGACGGCCATCAAGCTGGGCGGCGGTGTGATGAAGGTAACGGATGTCACCGATGCTGACCATCCGCGGGACCATCTCTTCTCGGAGCACTTTGCCTGCGTTCACTGCGGCATCAGCCTGCCAGAGATCGAGCCGCGATCCTTTTCCTTCAACAGCCCGCACGGGGCCTGCCCAGCCTGCACCGGGATCGGCACCGAGTTAGAGATCGATGCTGACCTGGTCGTGCCTGACCGCAGCAAGACACTGAACCAGGGAGCCATCTTGCCGTGGACGCGGGAGCGTTCTGGTGATAGCTACTACCGCCAGTTGCTGGAGGCAGCAGCCGCGCAGCAGGGCATCTCCATGGAGGTACCGGTGCGGGAATTACCCCCGGCGCAGGTTAACTATGTGCTCTATGGCGGGCGGCGGGGCGAGCAGGTAACGCTCCAGTACAAGACATCGCAGGGCCTCGAGCGAACCTACACCACGCACTTTGAAGGGGTCATACCCAACCTGCAACGGCGCTACCGGGAGGCATCTTCGGACTATGCCAAGGAAGAGTTGGAGCGGTACATGGCCCAGCGCGACTGTCCCGTCTGCAAGGGTCGCCGGCTAAAGCCGGAGGCCTTGGCGGTGACCGTCGCTGGCAAGCCGATCGACGAGATCACCGGGATGTCGGTGTCTGAGATGCTGCGCTGGATTCAGGACCTTCAGGATGAGCAACAGGCCGGCAGCGACGCCAGGAGTGCGTCCGATCCCTCGGCGCTCGAACCTGATACCCTGCTCCTCACCAACCGGCAGAGGATGATTGCTCGCCAGATCCTCAAGGAGCTCCACGATCGGTTGTCGTTCATGGCCAACGTGGGGCTCGATTACCTGACCATCGACCGCAGGGCCGCCACATTATCGGGCGGGGAAGCACAGCGCATCCGTCTGGCGACCCAGATTGGCTCGCGGTTGATGGGGGTGCTCTATATCCTGGATGAACCGAGCATCGGCCTTCATCCCCGCGACAACGGCCGTCTGATCCGCACTCTGCTTGGCATGCGCGACCTGGGCAATACGATCATTGTGGTGGAACATGATGAGGAAACGATGCGCGCCGCTGACTGGATACTCGACATGGGACCCGGCGCAGGCGAGTATGGCGGCGAGGTTGTCTGCTCCGCGCCGGTGGAGGAATTCCTTGCATGTGAGGAGTCGCTGACAGCCAGATACCTGCGCGGCGTGCAAGAGATCCCTGTGCCCGCCGAACGGCGACCCGGCGATGGCAACTTTCTCACCATCACCGGAGCAGCTGAGAATAACCTGAAAGAACTCAAGGTGCGTTTTCCCCTGCGCAAGCTCATCGCGGTGACCGGCGTATCCGGGTCAGGGAAAAGCAGCCTCGTGGTCGAGGTGCTGTACAAGCGATTGAATCAGCACTTCTACCGAGCCAAGGCCAAGCCTGGCAAGCATGACATCGTCTTGGGGCTGGAGTTCATCGACAAGGTGGTGAACATTGACCAGAGCCCCATCGGTCGCACCCCGCGGTCCAATCCGGCGACCTATACCAACGTCTTTACCGACATCCGGCAGCTATTCGCGCGCCTGCCCGAGTCCAAGGCGCGGGGCTACAAGCCTGGCCGCTTCAGCTTTAACGTGAAGGGTGGGCGTTGCGAGGCCTGCCGGGGCGATGGCATCATCAAGATCGAGATGCAGTTCCTGCCCGACGTGTACGTGCCATGCGAGGAGTGTCACGGCAAGAGGTACAACCGTGAGGCACTCGAGATCCGGTACAAGGGCCGCAACATCGCCGAGGTTCTGGACATGACCGTCGAGGAGGCCCTCAAGTTCTTTTCCAACGTGCCCCGCATCCGCAACAAGCTCCAGACGCTCTCCGACGTGGGTCTGGGCTACATCCGCCTGGGCCAGCCAGCAACGACCCTGTCGGGGGGCGAAGCTCAGCGCATCAAGCTGTCAAAGGAGCTGTCGCGCAGGGCCACAGGACGCACTTTCTACATCCTGGACGAGCCTACCACGGGTCTCCACTTTGCCGACATCGAAAAGCTCTTGGAGGTGCTCCACCGGCTGGTCGACCAGGGCAACACCGTGGTGGTCATCGAGCACAACTTG
>JBFFCR010000385.1:0-4109 GCA_041559855.1 Anaerolineae bacterium
CCTGTGTCCGCGTTGCACCATCTGCTGACCCGCCTCGCCGGTGCCGACCCGCAGGACGGCCCAGCTAGCAGACTTGCCATCCACGACAAGTCCCTGATCCACCAGGAACAGACCGGCGTAGTAGAGGCCAAACCGTTCCTGGACCAGGTCCACTGCCTGCAGGATGAGCTCCTCCGTGTCGAGGACTGTGCTGGCGGCTCGAGAAACCTCGGCAGCGGTCTGGCTCCAAAGGGTACGATGGTCAGAGTCGTCGCGCTGGCGCTGCGCCTGAACGCGGGCCGCCAACACCGAGCCAAGCACCCCATACAGGCCCTTCTCCTCCGGGCGAAAATGGTGTATGTGGGGCCAGGCGATGGCTGCGATCCCGTACCACCGCTTGCCGTTGCGCAGCGGGAGAGCGGCGAAGGCTCGGGCGTGGATCGATCCCACCATCTGGGCAACACCCTCGTTTTCGCGCTGCGTCGATGCACGCGTATCGGGGACCAGAAGAGGACCCTCCGGGAAGGATACCAGCAGATCATACGTGGACGTGCCGGGCAGGTAGAAGCGAGTGCCCGCAGGATCCGCGATTTCACCCAGCGAGGCCACCACGGTGGCCCACTCGGGCCTGCCTTCCGCGTCCAGATCGACAAAGATGAGTACGGCCTCGTCCGCCACCGAGTCTGCGCCGGGCTCGGCTCTCATGGCTGTCCCGGCAACAGCGCGCAGCATTGCTTCTGGATCGTCTGCAGCAGCGAGGGCTTGACTGCTCTCCAGAAACCGTTGCAGCATCCGGTCTCGTTCCAACACGGCCTGCTGCGCCTGCTCCCTTTCGGTCAGGTCCTGGGTCACCACGAAACGGAAAGTGACCCCAGGCGAAATCGCACCGGCGGAGTACCGATTCCGGACATAGCGCCGGCTACCGTCCTTGCGCACAGCCCAGAACTCTAGCTCCTCGACAGGCAGCCCCCTCGCACGCGCCTCGTTGATTGTCTGCGCCAGTCGCTCCCTCTCCTCTGGAGCAGCCCAGTCCAATTCGCGCATGCTCTTGAGTTCTTCCCCCGAATAGCCCAGTATCTGGCCGAGCTGGCTGCTCACAAAGACTACGCGGTTGCCCTCGATGATGGTCAAGCCACCTTGAATACTTCCGATCAGCAAGCGAAGCCGCGCAATCGCCTCTTGCAAAGCCCTGTTCCCTGTTGGCTCTGTCACAGTCGCCATCTAATTCACCTCGGATCCCGGTACAGGCGCCACGTCAAGGCCGCGCGCCCTGCACCCATCCACAGTCGCCGCCAGCGCCCCCGCGCTGCATCACACGGCCTGCCACACACCCGGCCCGTCAGTCACCCGCCGGGATAGGCTCACCCTCTGCATCGCGAGCGCCGCCGCCCAACAACTCCGACTCGGTGCCTAGCCGGACATACGCCCGTGGCACACCCAGCGCCCGGGCCACTTCAGCCATCGTGTTCTGCAGGATCGCCTGAATATCAACTGTGCTTCGCATCCGCTCCGTGATCCGCCGGATCGCCTGCTCCCGGGCTGCACGGCGTTGGGTCTCCTGAAACAGCCGGGCGCTCTCCAGCGCTGTGCCGATCTGATCCACCAAGCGCTGCGCCAGTTCTATCTCTGCCGACGTCCAACCCTCCTGACCCGCTTCTCTTTGGATGCTCAACACGCCAATCACGTCGCCGCGCACCCTGAGGGGTAACGCCAGTGCGGGCCCTGTTGCACCATCGCCCCCCGGAACCAGATTCTGTCCGTCTCCCGAAGGTGGCCCGGCTTCCCGCAGCACGGTCCCGCCCGTGCGCAGCACCTCAAGCATCTCCGGCTGCCATTCCCCCTCAACCGGCAGGAGCGATTGGCGCAACAGGCTATATCCCAGAAGGGGTCGGGCTCGCAGCAGCTCAGTCCATGCCTCGTGGCTAAGCTCGGCGTATGCGCGCCGGGTTGATTCCAGCGCCTGCTGGCTCTCCTCAAACAGACGGGTGTTGTCCAGCGCAATTGCTACCTGATCGGCTATGGTCTGCAACACAGCAACGGTAGAGGCGTCGAACGCATCCAAACGGTCGCTCTGAACACTCAAGGCGCCGAGCGTCCTCCCCCTGATGATGAGGGGGAGAGCAGCTTCAGAGCGCGTTCGAGGCACAAGCCCGTGATGCGCATGGAGCGGCTCCACCTGCACATCCGGAGCGATGAGGGTCTGTGCGTTCGCCGTACACCAGCCAACCATAGACCTGCCCCCGACCCTCAGACGAAACCCCTCTTCCCACAGGCGTCGTCCCGACTGACCAGACCCGGCACGATACGCGGCCCACTCGCCCGTGGAATCCAGCAGCAGCAAGCCCACGTGATAGAGTGCAAACCTCTCCTGAACGAGCTCGACGACCCGCCAGATCATCTGTTCCACGTCCAGGATCGATGTAATGGCCTGGCTCACCTCAGTCGCCGCCTGCCACTGCCGGGAGCGGTTCTCAAGCTCACGGGTACGGTCGGTCACCATCGCCTCCAGCGATGCGCCCAGCAACTCGAGCTGGCGGTTCGTCTCGGCTTGGGCTTGCTCATTCCTGCGCGCTCGTTCCAGAGCTTCGGACAGGCCGCGGACCGCATAGCGCAGCAGCGCGCCCGTCAATACCAGCGGAACAGCCACAAAGAGCGCGTCGGCCAGTGATGTGGGGCGGTCGGCCACAGTCAGGAATCCGCCGGCCTCAGCAAAGTATGCGCCGATTGCAGCGAGCGAGCTGATCACGGTGAACACCATGGCCGCCCGTCCACCCAGGAGCAGACCAGCCAGCACGACGATCAGAGCGTAGACCAGCGTGCTGCTGTCGCTGCTGATACCCGAGACGCCAAGGATCCAGACCGTAATCAGCACCCAGATGAGTGTCAGAAACACGACGCTCACCTGCCGCACCAGGCCAAGACGCACAAGCAACAGCAAACCCGCAAAGAGCAGGGTCATTACGGCGCCGCTGACGAGGGTGAATCCGGACTCGGGGTCGGCGCCTGTTGCATAGTACACCGCTGCCGCCAGGGTGATGACCAGGGATGCCGCAAGCAGCGCCAGCAAGACAACCGTGAGCAGCCAGGCGACGCGGGTCTTTTCTTCATCCTCGTAGACTCGGGGCACAAAGAGGCGTCTAGTCCATGCCATCATGGTCGTCCTCCCCTCGCGGCACGCGGGCCTGTCCATCTGCCGCCTGCTCCTGTCCATCCCCCGCCCCCGGGCTATGCAGCCTCAGATCGACCTTGGCGGCACCCAGGGCGCTCCCAACCTCGCGTACGGCCGTCTGCAAGACCGTGTCGATATCCAGAGTCGCCCTCAGACGGGACGTGATCTCGCCCACGAGCCTGTCCTCTGCAGCCCGCCGCTGCGCATCCTGGAAGAGGCGGGCGCTGTCCAGGGCCACACCGAGTTGATCAACCAGCGCCTCAAACAAGGCCTCCTCGTCCTCTGTCCACCCGCCCCGCCCGGCCGCTTTGTGCGCGTCAAGGACGCCGATCACCTGTCCGCGAACCTTGAGAGGGAGGGCGATCGTCGGCCCCAGATCACCCCGACCAGCGACGGGCCGATCCTCCCTCATCGCCTGTACCATCTCTGCCCGCATCGACTCGCCCGCCGGCAGAATGCGCTGCGGGTCATAGCGCCTGGCAGCACCAAATCCGCCTCGGACCAGATCGTGCCAGGCCTCCAAGGTCATCTCACCGTACGCGCGGCGCTCTGTCTCCAGGCTCTCCTGCACTTGCCGGATCAGACGCGCGTTGCTGATGGCAATGGCGACCTGGTCTGCCAACGTCTGTAGCACGGTCACATCCTGTTCGCCAAACGCCTCCCGCTCCGTGCTCTGCACATCCAGCACGCCCAGCACCTGATCCCCGACCAACAGCGGAAGTGCGACCTCGGAGCGTGTGTTGGGCAGGTCCGGGTTGTCAAAGAATACGGCATCCTCACCCACATCCAGTGCGACGCGCCCTTGCTTCGCTGCTGCGACATGGCCCACGATGCCCTCTTTTCCGACCTGTAACCTGTGCCCTCTGGTCAACATGCGCTGCCCGCCTTCGGACGAGGCAGCGCGTAGCACGGCAGACTCACCAGCCCTATCCAACATAAAGATCCCGGTGTGATAGACGTC
>JBFFCR010000386.1:0-4104 GCA_041559855.1 Anaerolineae bacterium
AAAAAGTTGGCGCGCTCCAGCACCAGCTTGGCCAGCGCCACCCGGCTCTGTTCCACACCGGACAGGTCGGCGAGGCGCTTGAATACGTCGTCGCCGGTAAAGAGAAAGCGTGCCAGGAAATTGCGTGCTTCGCCAAGCAGCATGTGCTTGGCATCCAGGATGGTGTCGAGGACACTCTTTTCCGGGTCGAGATCGGTGCGCACCTGGGCGAAATACCCGATCTTTAGGCTGGCCCCTAGCCGGGCATACCCTGCCAGTGGCTCGAGCTCGCCCATGATCGTCTTTAGCAGGGTCGTCTTGCCCGATCCGTTTGGCCCCAGCAGGGCTACGCATTCGCCCCGGCGCAGATCCAGATCGGGGCAGAGGAAAAGGGGCGCCGCCGGGCTGTAGCCCACCGCCAGATCCTGCGTCCAGACCACCTTGTCGCCGCTGCGCAATGGCGTATGAAAGCGGATGCTGAGCGTGCGCTCCTCCCTCGGCCTGTCCACGGCCTCGTCCTCGCGGAACCGTTCCAGCCTCTTCAGCCTGCCTTTGGCTTGGCGGGTGCGCTGTCCTGCCATGTAGCGGCGGATATAGTCCTCTTCCTTGGCGATGAACTCCTGCTGCGCTTTGTACTCCTTCAGCCGCCGCTCGTGGCGGTCGCTGCGCTGTTGGACATAGTGGCTGTAGTTGCCCGAGTAGACTTCTAACTGGCCAAAGGCCAGCTCCCACACCTTGTGCACGGTCCTGTCCAGAAAGTAGCGGTCGTGCGCCACCATCACCACCGTGCCTTCCCAGGTGTTGAGGTATCCCTCAAGCCACTCGATCGCCTGCAGATCCAGATGGTTCGTGGGCTCGTCCAGCAGCAGCAGGTCAGGCGATTCAAGCAGCAGTCGGGCGAGAAATGCACGGGTCTTTTGCCCCCCGCTCAGGTGTGGTAGGGGCATGTCGTGCTCTTGTGGTGGGAACCCAAGGCCCATCAGTACGTGCTTGGCTCGATCCTGGTAGGTATAGCCCCCCAGGTGCTCGAACCGGTCGCGCAGCGGAGCATAGGCTTCCAGCGCGGCCTCCGCCTCGGCGGGATCGGCCATCTCCAGCTCGAGCTGGTGGAGGGTCTGCTCCATGGCCTGTAGCGGCTTGAACACGGTCATGATCTCCTGCCACAGGGTGTGCTCCCCCTCCAGGGAGGCGCCCTGCGGCAGGTACCCGATGCGCAGTCCCTTGGCGCGACGGACCGCCCCACCTGTCGGCGTCTCCACGCCAATCAGGATGCGCAGCAGCGTCGTCTTGCCCGTTCCGTTGCGACCCACCAGCGCGATGCGGTCTCCATGGGCGACGCTACAGGACACATCCCAAAAGACGTCCTGTGGATCGTATGATTTGGCCAGCCGTTCTGCCACGAGGATTGACATAGGTTCTGTTCTCCAAACGCGGCCATTATACCACATCGCAGGCTGCTCACCAACTCGAAATCTTGGCAGAGCAGCTCTTGCGCGCTGGGCCTGAACGTGGTAGAATAGCGGCTCAAGGAAGCGATCAAAATGGCAGCAAGGGGGCTACAATGGATGAACTCACTTTCACGGGTCACGGCGGCCTGGAGCTCTATTGTCGGCGCTGGGGCTGCGAGGGCAAACCAAAGGCTGTGCTTGCGATTGTGCACGGGCACGGTGAGCACAGCGGCCGCTACGGCCATGTCGCGGACTGGTTTGTGCAGCGGGGTTACAGCGTCTATGCTTTTGACCTGCGCGGGCATGGAAAGTCTCAGGGGAAGCGGGGTGCGCTAAACGACTTTGGCGAGTACCGGGAAGATGTACGGGCGTTTCTGGGACTGGTGCGACAGGCCCAACCGGCTCCCATCTTCCTGGTTGGGCATAGCTTGGGCGGTCTGATCGCCCTCGACTATGCTTTGCGCGATGGCTCTGGCTTGGCCGGCGTCGTGGCTTCGGGGCCGATCCTTAGCCCGCCAGGGATATCGCCCTTTCTGTTGTCGCTGTCAAAGGTGCTAGCCCGTGTGTGGCCCACTCTCACCCTCGAGAGCGGCCTGGACACCACTGCCCTCTCCAGGGACGCTGCTGTGGTGGATGCCTATGTGAACGATCCCCTGGTGCACGGAAGGGGCTCGGCGCGCATGGCCAGCGAAATGATGGATGCCGTCGAGTGGACTCGGGCGCATGCAGCGGAAATGGCATTGCCATGTCTCGTCGTCCACGGGGGTGCGGACCGGATCTGCGACCCGCAGGACAGCAAGCTGTTCATCGAGAACGTAACCTGTGCCGGCAAGGAGCGCATCGAATACGAAGGGTACTTCCACGAGGTGTACAATGAGCCGGGCAAGGAGCGGGTATTCGCCGATGTCGAGGCCTGGCTGGAGCGGCACCTGAAGACCGGGTAAGGTGTTGGTTTAGCCCATGAAACCCTTCTGGGCAATCCAGGGCATGACAGGTACCAAGCGGTCGGCCCGTGCGCTTCTGGTGCTATTCGTGGCCCTCGCGTGCGCCACGATGGTGTTATCATGCGCCAGTGCCCCCACGCCGCCCGAGCCAATTGTCGCGGTTTCAGCCACGCCGCCGGTGACCGAGACGCCCAGCCCGACTGCTACTCCCACGCCCGCGCCGACCGAGACGCCTAGTCTAACCGCCACCCCCACTCCGTCGCTAACTGAGACGCCTGCCCCCCCTGCCACTCCGGCCTCCATCCCCGTCTGTACGGTCCGGATCGTCAACACCTTCCCCCACGACAGAGCAGCCTTTACCCAGGGGCTGCTCTTTGAGAACGGCAGCTTGTACGAGGGCACGGGGCTCAACGGGCAGTCCACCTTGCGCCGCGTGGATCTGGTGAGCGGCGAGGTCCTACAGGCTATCTCTCTCCCCCCAGAGTACTTTGGGGAGGGCATCTCCATCTGGGAAAACCGGATCGTCCAGCTCACCTGGCAGTCGGGGCTCGGGTTTGTGTACGACGTGGAGAGTTTCGAGCTGCTCGCTACCTTTCACTATGTCACAGAGGGTTGGGGCATCACGCATGATGGATCACGTCTGATCATGAGCGATGGGACGCCATGGTTGCATTTCTGGGATCCCAACACCTATGTGGAGACGGGCAGCGTCTCGGTCCACGACAATGCGGGTCCCGTGACCCGCCTCAACGAGTTGGAGTTTGTACACGGCATGGTCCTGGCCAATGTTTGGAAGACCAGTCTCATTGCCGTGATCGATCCCCAGACAGGTCAGATCACTGCCTGGATCGACCTGCAAGGCCTCTTGGGACCTGAGGACCTGGTCGAGCCGGTTGATGTGCTCAATGGCATCGCCTACGATGCCGCCGGCGAGCGGCTCTTTGTGACCGGCAAGCTGTGGCCCAAGCTCTTTGAAATCGAGCTCGTTTCACCCGATGGCGCGCCCGCGCCCTTCACCTGCCGGTGATAGAATACGTGTAGCACAACACTCGTCTATGGGAACACTACTTGCCCTGCACTGGCATTGTGGTACAATAGGTCCGAGAACTATCCGAAGGACAGGGAGGCACAAATGGACGAGTTGGTCAAGATGGTTACAAAGAAGGTAGGCATCAGCGAGGCGCAGGCCAAGCAAGCGGTCGAGACAGTCCTTGGATTCCTGAAGGACAAGCTGCCGGCTCCGCTTGCCGGTCAGCTCGACGCAATACTCGAAGGGGACACGGGCGGCCTGGACGACCTGGCCGGGGGTGTCATGAAGCTATTCGGCTAGGAGAGAGCCAAGAGACTCGCTCTCTTGTAACCAAGAGGGTAGAACCATGCCGCAACCCACGCATCTAGATCCGTCGGCCTTTGAAGCGGACGGGGGGTGGGTGGGCACGCTGCTCATCCACGGCTATACCGGTTCGGCCGCCGAGACACGGCCCATGGGCATCTACCTTGCCGAACGAGGCCTGACCGTACGCTGCCCCCTGCTGCCGGGCCACGGCACCCGTCCTGAGGACCTGACACACATCAGCTGGCAGGAGTGGGCCGGCGAGGTAGAGTCGGTGCTGCGCGTCCTGCAAGCTCGCTGCGATACCGTCTTTGTGGGCGGCCTGTCGCTTGGCTCCTTACTGACCCTCTGGCTCGGCGCGCACCATCCCGAGATCGCGGGCCTGATCCCAATGGCCCCT
>JBFFCR010000387.1:0-4089 GCA_041559855.1 Anaerolineae bacterium
ATTGTAGAACAGAGCACGCAGCTCCGGGCCATCACTGAGTCGCAGGAAGTCCATGCGCTCCACCGGTCGGGCATAGCGCGCCACATTCTCGCCCACCAGGTAGTTCACGTCGGCAAAAGTCATCTGGTCGGGCTGGCGAGACCGTCTGCGGCGACCCAGTTTGCCCACTGAGAGCAATCCCAGGTCAGTCTGTCCCACCCCGACCACCGAGGGCACAATGGCCACGCGCACTCCGTCCGGGGCGATGCACGCGGCTTTAGTCCCACCAAAGCCTGGGTCCAGGCCGATGTTGATGTTTCTCACTTCCATATTCCCGTCCATGGTTCACCCTTTCCTCACGAAGTGTGGCAAAGTCGCCGAAGCTGTAGAATCCACAACCTTGCCTTGCTGTGCCTCAGAATCAACAAATCGCTGGTTTTGAGACCTTTGACTGGGCCAGAATCGTAGGACTCCTGATTCTCGCAGTCGCAGCCTCTTCCCAAACCCGCAACCGCTGCGGTTTTGGTCTCCTGTTTCCTCCCCGCTTTGGCACGTGTTGCCATACCGCCTGCTCCTGCATCGGGCGAAGCCGATGCCGCTCCAAACAGATCCCATCTTTCTTGCCTTGCGCCATGGAATCTGATAGAATATGCCCAGGACTCCGGTAGAGGTTGTGGAAGATGGACTATCGAGTTCCAGCCGTATATGAAAAGGGCGTTCTGCGCCTGCTAGAGCCACTCGACCTCCCGGAGCACACCAAGCTCACGGTCACAGTCATGGTGTCGAAAACGTGCGAGTGGGCACACACCTCCCGACCGCGTGCTCAGTATCCGACGCGGCCTCAACCTCTGTCCTCGCTCAAGCCCCTGAGAGGCTCCACGCCAGCAGGTGGTGATGCCCTGAAGGACTCGGAAGCCCTGTACGACGAGGACTGATAATCGTTTTCGGTTGCCATTATGGGCACACAGACACCTTTTGAGATCGCAAGCTACCGATTGCCCATGGTGATTGAACGGGTCAATGGGTCCTACCAAGCCACCAGCCCGGCGCTGGATGGTTTCTTGGTCTTGGCTGACACTCTTGACGAAGTGCTGGCTCTGGCTCATGGCGTGGCCCGTGCCCTGCTGGAAGCGATGCAGGACAAGGGCGTGAAGCCGCCTCTGCCCATCGAAGAAGTGCGCTTTCCTGCCCAGATCTACGTCCTGTTTCCAGCTTAGCCTGACGGTCATCGCGGATTCATCACTCCATTCGCTGCCTGTGCAGTTCCGTTGCCGTCATGCGGTCTGACAGACTGGGGTCTCTACTCGCTGGGACCCCAGGATCGTCGACTCCTCGGGTATTGGCACAAAACCCCAACCGCTACACACCGGACAGGGGTCAAAGCCACCGTCCTCCGCCTGCAACCAGCCAGGCGCAATGCTGTAGAAGCAGGTGTCACACGGCTGGATGTGCTCCATGCTCGCCTCCACATTCTCCAGGGCCTGCTGCACCGCCTCCTGGATGATGTCCCAATCGAGAGCCGTCAACTCGGTGTCCAGGTCTATCGCTGGCCACTGCTGGCGCAGCCTGGCCTGAGCCTCGGCTTTCAGCATGACGTCCAGGTCCCGCGTCTGCCGGTCGAGCAGCAGCCAATGGTCGGCTTCTACATCCGAATCGCCGACCTTGTGACGCTGGTCCAGCGTCGGGTTCTCGTGGCGTAGGGTCAGGAACAGCCGCCAGTTGCCGTCGCCAGATACCTGCCCATCATCGTACATTGCCTCGTCGCCCACCGGCGTCCAGTAGAAGGCCACGTAGCGGGCCTCGCCGTCGTAGCCAAAGGCTCGTTCCCAGGCGCGGGGCAAGGTGCCTACCCGCTTCTCTACCTTCATTCTCCTCTTTCCTCTCCTCCCAGCTGCGGCGAATCACTCAGCCCCACCAGGTACTCCATGTCCACTTCCAGCGCCCGGGCGATGCACGCCAGGGTGACGGCCGACACGTTAGGCCGCTGGTTTTTCTCCAGCCGCCAAATGTGGCGAGCAGACACGCCGGACATCCGACCGATATCGCTGACCGATAGCCTTCGCCGTTTGCGCACGGCCTGGAGCCGTGCTCCGTCGAATGTTGGTTCCTTGCCTTTCATGCTTTCCTCCTATGACCTTTGATTCTCTCATTCTGCGCTCTCTGCCTGGCGCGGCTGAGAGCGTATGCTTACTTGACATCCACAGCTTCTTCTGGTATCTTGATACCAAGATACCAGAAGAAGGTGATGTGATGAAAGCCATGACCCTCCGTTTGGATGAAACGGAGTACGAACGATTGAGAACGGTGGCCTTCGTAGAAGACCGCGCAGTGAGCGATGTAATCCGCGAGGCCATTTATGAATACATCCAGCGCAAGGCGTCGCACGACGATTTCCGCATCTCGTGGAGCGGGCCATGCGGGAAAACGCCCGGTTGATCACCGAGATGGCGGAGTACTGAGGTCAGGCGTTACCTCACCGCCGAAGTGACAGCTTGACTCACACCTGATGCCAGGATATAATGGGAGCAGGCATGGCCACTGTCGCTGGATGAGTGACCAACCAAACGTGTGAAGGAAGTGGGTGATGATCAAGTATCCTGAATTGGAAAAAACGATTGAAGCCTTGCCTTCTCCTGCCCAGAAAGAACTGGCCGACTTCATTGGCTACCTCCAGTACAAGCACCGCCTAGATCCCTCCGGCGAGGTGGTGAAGCTGGGTGGGCTATGGGCCGACATCGACTTTGAGGTGACAGACGAGGATGTCCGCGCTCTGCGCCAGCAGGTGACGCGCCAACTGGCCGACAAAGTGTAACACCATGAACTATCTGGCCGATACCGTAGCCATCGTGCGCCACCTGCGCCAGCATCCCGCCCTGGGAGGCCAGGCCGCCAGCATTCTCCAGGAAGCAGATCAGGGCATACACAGGATCTTCCTGTCGGCCATCACCTTGATGGAGGTGCTGTACCTGTCGGAGGCCGGGCGCATTGACCTGCCCCTCGATGAGCTGGTGGCCACCGTATCCCGCAGCCGTAACTATGAAGTGGTCCCGGTGGACGCCGACGTCACCCTGGCCGCCGTCGGGATTTACGACGTGCCCGAGCTGCACGACCGGATTATTGTGGCCACAGCACGGTACCTGGGTGTGCCTATGCTCACTGGCGACCGAGTGATTGCTGCTTCTCAACACGTTCGAACCCTTTGGTAGTTCTCAAGATCACCGTTGTGTTTCAGTTTGCTTACCAAAATTTGACCTGGACCTTGCGCAACTCGGCGTCCACGAAGGAGGCCGTTGCCTTGCGGAACAATAGAGGCACGCTGCCGGTGGGACCGTGGCGATGTTTGGCGATCAAGATGTCGGCGATGCCACGCCGCTCCGTGTTCTCGTCGTAGACCTCATCGCGGTAGATGAACAGAACTACGTCGGCGTCCTGCTCGATGCTGCCCGACTCTCTCAGGTCAGACAGGAGCGGCCGCTTGTCGCTGCGCGCCTCCACCCCACGGGAGAGCTGCGACAGGGCCAGGATGGGGATGTTCAGCTCGCGGGCCAGAGCCTTAATCCCCCGCGAGATGGCCGAAACCTCCTGCTGCCGGTTCTCGTGCCGGCCTTCCCCGCGCATTAGCTGCAGGTAGTCGACAACGATCAGGTCCAGGCCCACCTCGGCGTGCAGGCGCCGGGCCTTGGTCCGCGTCTCCAGGACTGAGATGGCCGGCGTGTCGTCGATGAAGAACGGCAGCTCGGACAGGCAGGCGGTGGCCTTCATGAACCGGCCCCACTCGTCGTCGGCGATCTCGCCCCGGCGCAAGTGCTGGGAATCGATCCCGGCCTCCGCGGACGTCAGCCGCTCGACCACCTGCTCGCTCGACATCTCCAGGCTGAAGACCAGCACCCGCTGCCCGAACTTCTTAGCTGCCGTGTGGGCAATGTTCAGGGCCAGGCTGGTCTTGCCCATGCTCGGCCGGGCGGCCAGCACGAGCATGTCCGAGCGTTGCATGCCGCCCAGGAGCTCGTCGAGCTTGGCAAAGCCGGTCGGCAGGCCGATCATTTGGCCCTTGTGCTTGTTCAGGTACTCCACCCGGTCGTAGTAGTCACTCACCGCCGACCGCAGTGG
>JBFFCR010000388.1:0-4073 GCA_041559855.1 Anaerolineae bacterium
GGACTTCCACAGTTCGGACAGTACACCATGATTTGCCTCCCTTTCTTCAAGTCTCTCAATCCGACCAGACTGGCGCAAAGCCACCTTCGGCCAGCTCTTCCTGGTTACTGCCGTCAATATCGATTAGATACAGCCGGTACTCACCCGATCTTTCCTCGCTGTAGACTATCCTGCGACCGTCCGGCGAGGCGTCATAGCCGTCGAATCCGTCCACCGGACCGGCCAGCTCAAGAAGGTCCTCACCATCGAGGCGCGCGATGTATAGGCTCCAGTCGCCCCCATCCGCGGCAGAGAACAGGACGCGCCTGTTGTCCATGACGACCAGCGACCCGAGAGAGTCGACACTTCCGATCAGTTCGACCATCTCGCCCGTGGCGACCTCCACCGCGTAGAGAGCCCAATCGCTCCCGGTCTCCAAACCTACGATCATCGTGCGTCCATTGGGCGTGAACGCCACTTCAAGGTCATCGATGCGGCGTTCGACGCGGACCTCATTCTCTCCGTCTGCATCAGCCAGGTAGAGATTCTCGTCTCCGTCTTCCCAGATCACATACAAGATCCGCTTGCCACCCGGACAGAAGCCGCCCCCAGCGTCATCGACATCGCGGGCCAGGGTGATCTCGTCCGTCCCATCGGTTTTCATCAGATACAGATCGTACAGGTATCCATCGCTGCTGGCCCTCATCAGCAGCTGCTTGCCGTTGGGCGAGAAGCTGAGCAGACCTACGTCCTCAAGTCCCCTCTCGATGCGGGTGGGATCTGAGCCATCGGCACGGGCGACATAGACATCCCACTCGCCGTCCTGTTCAACAGCATAGGCGATCCTGCTTCCATCCGGAGAGATGAGGATAGCCGCGTCCTCCGCCTCGTCAATGATGGTGAGTTGCTCCTCGCCCTGATCATCCATGTGGAGAAGACTGACCTCCCCTTGATCGTAGAGCCTAGCGATCAATTGCCTGCCGTCGGGCAGCCACCACACCCAGATCCAGCCTTCCACCCCTTCGAACAGAGAGACCTCATTCTCCCCGTCAACGTCCATGAGGAGCAAGCTGCCATCGCCTCCTTCGTAGGCATCAACGGCGATCCTGTCGCCATCTGGGGAGAACTGGTACCACAGATACTCGGCCCGGCGGACGATCCCTTCCACTTCATCTTCGCCAAGGGCGTAGGTGTACAAAGAATACTGGCCGGCGTCCTGTACCTTGAAGAGCATGTGGTTGCCCCTGGGCGCGAAGGGTGTGCGCTTGTACGACCACTCTCCTATCACGGCTGACGTGTACTCGACAGCCTCGACCTCGCTCACCAACTCGATCGGCTCCTCTCCATCGGAGCGCACCACCCACAGGCTCACCGTTCCGTCGGACTGCTTGGTCTGGTAGGCAATCCACTCCCCCCGAGACTCGATCTCAGCGGGCACCAGCGCCCCGTCCTGGAGCGGATCTGCGGGAGACGCCTCGATGTTCGCGCCCGAATCTGGAGCCGGCTCGGGTGTCGGCGGGATGGCGGTTGGAGTAGCCCAGACGCTAGGCCACAAGTCCAGCGCCGGGCCGACGAACAGCGCGACGACCGCAATGGCAGCTAGGGCGAGCAATGCCCCGATGAACGCCGCCACGTAGGGCGTCCTTCTGCGGCCTGTCCTGCGTGTCTCGGCCGGCGCCAGGCTCGCGCCACACTGTTCGCAGTAGACGGCCTCAGCCAGGTTGCCGGCGCCGCACTTTGGGCAGGTCTGGCTGAACCTTGCCCCACACTTTATGCAGAACTTGGCGCCAGCTGGGTTTTCGTTCTTGCAGACAGGACATTCCATGTTATTCCTCCAGGTGTGTGAACAGCCGCGGCGGTGACCACAGGCGAAAGCCGTTCGCGTGCCCCTGTACCCGGCTAGAGCCTCTCAGTCCGACCAGATTGGCGCAAAGCCATCATCAGCCAGCCTTTCCTCGTTTTCCCCATCGGCATCGATCACATACAGACGGGTCCCACCTGATCTTTCCTCACTGTACACTATCCTGCGACCATCCGGCGAGGCGTCGTAGCCGTCGAACCCGTCCACCGGACCGACCACTTCAACCGTGTCCTTGCCATCGATGCGTGCTACGTACAGGCTCCAGTCACCCCCATCCGCGGCAGAGAACAGGACCTGCTTGTTGTCCATGATGACCAGCGGACCTAGATCATCGACACTGCCGAGCAGCTCGACCATCTCGCCCGTGGCGACCTCCGCCGCGTACAGATCCCAGTCGCTCCCACTCTCCAAACCTACGATCATCGTGCGTCCATTGGGCGTGAACGCCATTTCATAGTCATCGATGCGGCGTTCGACGCGGACCTCGTTCTCGCCGTCTGCATCGACCAGATAGAGACTCCGGTCGCCGTCTTCCTCGATCTCAAACCAGATCCGTTTCCCGCCTGGACAGAACCCTCCCACGGCGCCATCCACATCGCGGGCCAGGGTAACCTCCTCCGTCCCATCGGTTTTCATCAGATATAGATCGTAGGAATATCCATCGCTGCTGGCCCTCATCAGCAGCTGCTTGCTGTCGGACGAGAAGCCGAGCAGTCTCACATCATCAAGTCCCCTCTCGAGGCGGGTGGGATCTGAGCCATCGGCACGGGCAACATAGACATCCCACTCATCGTCCTCTTCAATGGCGTAGGCGAGCCTGGCTCCCTTCAGGGACACATTGTACTGCATGCCTTCCATCTCGTCGACGATGGTTGGTTGCTCCTCGCCCTGGTCATCCGTGAGGAGCAGACTGTACTCCCCTTGATCGTACATCCCAACGACCAGTTCCCTGCCATTTGGCATCCAAGCCGACCAGACCTCGCCTTCGACCCCTTCGAACAGAGAGACCTCATTCTCCCCGTCACTATCCATGACGAGCAAGCTGCCCTCGTAGTCTGCGTAGACCTGGACGGCGATCCTGTCGCCATCCGGGGAATATCTATACCACAGATACTGTGCCCGTCGGACGATTCTATCCGCTTCGTCGTTGCCGAGGGCATAGGTGTACAGCGAGTGCTCGCCCCCACCCACCGTCGAAAAGACCATGCGCTGGCCCTTGGGCGCGAACGGTGTGTACTTGTACTGCTGCTCTCCTTCCAGGACCGATGTGTATTGAATACCTCCTTCGATCCTGCTCATCACCTCGATCCGTTCCTCTCCATCGGGGCGCACAATCCATAGGCTGTAGTCGCCGTCAGAGTCCCGGGTCTGGTAGGCAATCCAATCCCCGCCAGCACCCTGTATCAGGTAGTATACAGCGCCTGCGACTGCACCTACCATGACCAGCGCAAGCAGGGCAATGAGGAGCGTCCTGCCAACACCAACTCGTCCACCTGGCGGCGCCTGGGGCGGACCCATCGTCTCGGGGCGCACGGCCAGAGAATGGCCGCACTCCGTGCAGGACTGGGCCGCATCCTCGTTCGGACTGCCACAGCTTGGGCAGTACACCATCATTTACCTCCCCGTTTTCATGTGCGAGGCCGCCCTGCCTCGCTCACTTGGGTTCTGTGCGGCTGCCTGACAAAAGATCCAGCACACTGCCCACGATCAGCGCTGCAAACGCCGCCACGGTTCCGACAAAGCCCCAATAGATTACTATGTATTGCTGGTAGTCGATGTACAGCACGATCAGCGGAATCGGGCCAACGATTGCCGCCGCGATCCGCGCCCAGGCAGACACCACCAACTGCTTTCTGAATAGGTAGAGAATGCCGAGCGCTGCGACAGCGCAAATGGGCGCCAATGCCAGCCAGTGCTCGCCACCCTTGACGAGGCTCAGACCGCTACGCACTGGCCAGCCATACGCAGCAGAAGCCCAGCGAGCATAGAAGAGGGGCAGAATGACGATGGCTGCTCCCATCGACACCCACGAGCCCGGGGAGGTCTTGCGCCCTGCTTGCTCAGCGCCGGCCCGCAGAGGCGTCGCAGGGCCTTGCCACGCGCCTGGCACGGGGGATGAGGGAGCCGGCTTCGCCCCTGGCTGACCGAGGACCAAGATCTGCGCTCCACACTTGATGCAGAACTTGGCAGCGCCCTCGTTGGATTCTCCACATTTCGAGCAGTACATGATACA
>JBFFCR010000389.1:0-4044 GCA_041559855.1 Anaerolineae bacterium
ATGAGGACTCTTAGAGGAGATGAGCGTTTCTTCTTGGGCGGTCGAATATACATGCATCCGGCTCCTGTGGGCTGCATTATAGCACGGGCAAGTCGGGATGGCAACTCTTATCCCTCCACTACGTTAGATTGGTCACCTGTACAACACAGAATTGTCTGGATGGCCGATGCCTCAAGGAAGCGTAGATGGTATACTGATTGCCAAACAGACACTTGACAACGTGGATAGTGTATCTCTTTCGGATTCTGTTGAAAAATGGGATCCGTGGTATCATGAAGGGAGCCCTGCGCAGGAGGTAGCGACATGTCCATGCAAACGCCTTTCGCTGCGGAGATTCCTGAAGAGACACGCCGCTTGGTTGAATCGCTGCTGACAGCGGACAGTGTGTATCGGCTGGTAGGCAACGAGATTGACCGGATCATCAGCGACGAGGATTTCCTCGACATGTACGCTGACGAAGGGCGTCCAGCGGTGAATCCGGTAGTACTGGCTTTGGTATCGATCTTCCAGTTTCTGGAGAAGCTACCGGACAGGGCGGCGGCCGAGGCCGTCGTGATGCGACTGGACTGGAAGTACGCATTGCGTCAAGAACTTACCTGGACAGGCTTCCATTACTCAGACCTGTGTAACTTCCGAAAACGGCTGCTAGAACATGGACGGGAATGGGTAGTGTTTGAGCGTCTGGTAGCCTATTTACGGGAGCGGGGGTACATCAAAGGACGAGGGAAACAGCGAACCGATGCCACCAAGATCTTAGGATACGTGGCGCGCCTCAGTCGTTTGGAGTTGGTCTGGGAGACGATCCGGCTGGCCTTGGGCGCATTGGTGCGTGCGGATGCGTCCTGGGTAGGAAAGTACGTGCCGGTCAGCTTTGTGGATACGTACAGCCAGCGACGCTGGGATTTCCGTGTGGGCAAGGCCAAGATCCAGCAGCGGATGAGGGAAGCAGGGCAGGAAGGATACTGGCTACTGGATCAGGTCGAGGGACAGGGGAGTGATGAGTTGAAGGCCTTGGTGGAGATCGAGCAACTACAGCGGGTGTTAGAAGAGCAATTCACCCGCGGAGAGGACGACACGATACCGCCTCGCCCACGGCAGCAAGCCAAGGGGGATGTCATTACAACACCTCATGATCCGGACGTGCGGTATGGCTACAAGGGCGGCCAGGGATGGGTAGGCTACAAGCTGCAAGTGACAGAAACCGCAGACGAGGGGGCTCGATTCATCACCGATGTAGAAATCGTGCCAGCTATGCGTCAAGACAATCAGTGTCTCGCAGCTATCCAAGACCGGCTCGTCGAACGAGGGATCCCTCCCGGCAAGCAGTACGTTGACCAGGCATACATGAGTGGGTACCACATCGCGGACAGTCTGAGTAGGGGCATTGACCTGCGCGGCTATGTGCGCGAGGGGAACCTTAGCAAGCCGGAAGGCTTCCGCCTGCGGGATTTCAAGATTGACATTGAGCAAAGCCAAGCTATCTGCCCAGCTGGGAAAAGGCAGACCAAGTGGGTCCGGGCCAAGCCCGGTGTCAAGAACTTGATTGCCTTTCATGTTGGCTTTGGCAAACAGTGTCAGTTGTGTCCCCACTTCGGACCAGGCTTATGCACAGACAAGCCGAATGGTCGGCATCTGGGTATCAACGCGCATCATGACTTGATTCAGGCACGACGCCTGGAAACTGACACCGAGGCATTCAGACAGGAGATGCACGTCAGAGCAGGCATTGAGGGAACTGTGTCGGAGATGGTTCGGAGTCATGGCCTTCGCCGGTCTCGCTTTCGCGGGACACGGAAGAACCAGTTGCAGGCGCTCTTCGGGGCGGCGGCAGTCAACCTCAAACGATTGGCTCACTGCTTATCTCTGCTAGCCTTCATCCGAAGAAGACTCGAGAGCGTGCCTATAGCTCCCATGGCCCGAGTTTTTCAACAGAATCCGACCTGTATACACTACCGGCTGGGCTTTGATATTGACAACCTGCTGCACAGGCGATATAATTCTATGTGCACTCTGCAAATATCCAATGTACCTGACACAGAACTTATATCTCAAGCTGTTGACAACGAGGTCCAAGGCAAAGTGATACTAAGCGGAGAGATAGGGCCAATGCCCAAGATTACCGTCCTGATAGCTGACGACCACGACCTGGTGCGAGAAGGCACCCGGGAACTGTTGGAGCGGGAAGATGACCTTCTGGTCGTTGCCGAGGCCGGCGATGGAGAAAAGGCTGTACGCCTGGCCACAGTGCATCACCCCGACGTTGCGCTGATGGACATCGACATGCCCAAGCTCAACGGCATTGAAGCCACCAAACAGATCAAGGCCATCTCGCCGAGCACCGCGGTGCTCATTCTGTCCGCCTACGATGACGACCAATACGTGTTCGCGCTGCTGGAAGCAGGAGCCGCAGGGTATTTGCTCAAGAACGTGCGGGGCCGGGACCTGGTCGATGCCATCCGCGCTGTACACGCCGGCGAATCCGTCCTGCACCCGGTGATCGCGCGCAAAGTAATCACGCAATTCACGCGTCCGGCCGGTCATCCTCAGGACGAGAGCGGATCTCCACAACTCTCCGAGCGGGAACTCGGCGTGTTGCGTTTGGCGGCCAAAGGTATGAGCAACCGCGACATTGCGCGAGAGCTCAATCTCAGCAAACGCACCATCCAGGCCCACCTGAGCACGATTTTCACCAAGATGGAAGTGGGCTCGCGCACCGAGGCGGTGGTCCAGGCCCTGCGAGAGGGCTGGATCACCTTGGACGAGACCGTCTAGAGAGAGAGCCGATGCACACAGGCATACGAATCATCCGGTCTCGACACTTTTGGGTAGTCGCCATGATGATGATGATCTGTGGCTTCTTCCATTATTTTGTCCCACAGACCCCTTTGCTGCTCCAGTCCAAGTTTCCCATGACACGGCAAGCCGTAGTCCGGATCATTTTTCTACTGCCGGTCGCCGCGGCCGCCTTTAGCTTTGGACTGAGAGGAGGTATGATCACCCTGGCTTTGGCTGTACTCACCATGTTGCCTCGCGTCATCTTTATCTCTACACAACCACTTGATGCCCTATTTGAGACCCTGGGCGTGGCCATCGTGGGCGGCCTTCTCGTCTGGATGATTGACGTTCAGGAGCGGGAGAAAAGGCTGCGCCAGCGCGTAGTAGAGGAACTGGAAGCTGTCAATTCCATAACCCTAACCCTTACTCGGCCGCATCATCTGGATGATATGCTGAATCAGACGCTTGACACGATTTCGGAGGTCATTGGCGTCCCAGAACCCGCGGGGGCCATTCTCCTACTCGATCCGTGGGGACACACATTGAGTGTCCGGGCATATCGGGGCCAGTATTCAGAGTTCATCAAGGGAGCCAGCCAGATTCCCCTTTCCGAGCGCCTGTGCGGGCAGACGGCAACGTCGGGAGAGGTTCTGGTCATGGAAGATGCACTGAATCATCCACAGCACACTGACTGTCTCGAAGAAGAGCCTCACACCCACGTCTGCGTGCCTCTGACCTCGAAGGATTTGTTGTTAGGCGTCATGGAATTTTACCTGCCCGGCGACCATCGGGTCGACACCGTCGATAGGAAGATGTTTGGGGCCATTGGCCGGCAGATTGGCGTGGCTGTCGAGAACGCGCGCCTTTGCGAAAACCTGCGATTCTATGCCTGGCAGATCACCCAAGCCCAAGAAGATGAACGGAAGCGTATCGCCCGCGAGCTCCACGACGACACTTCCCAACAGCTAGTTGCCCTATCGCGCTACCTGGACACGCTGGCTGACTCTGAGGAGGACCTATCGAGAGCAGGCAAAGAGCGGCTTGAGCAGCTTCAGCGGCGGATCGAGGACGCATTGCAGGGCGTGCGCCGTTTCAGTCGCGACCTGCGACCATCGGTGCTGGATGATCTGGGTCTGCTGCCTGCGCTGCGAGGACTGCTGTCCGATCTGGAAGGATCTGGTATCGCCACCGAGATGAGAATCTCAGGCGACATCTGTCGCCTAGCGCCAGACGTCGAATTGGCGCTATTTCGCATTGCTCAGGAAACCC